>NZ_JSYB01000008.1:0-52887 GCF_054823945.1 Tepidiphilus sp. HLB4
CCCGGAAAACGGGAGTTGATCGAGGTTCCCCTTTGTAGGCGGTGCGAACCCGCACGGCCGCAAAGCGGGAGGTCAAGGTCTCATTCGTGCCCTCGCGCCAACTCACGCTCTGGTAGGCGCTCGCAGGCAGGTTCATGGCCAGATCTTTGACCGACACCGGCTGATGCCCTGGTGCACGGCGCAGGTTCTTGCTCGGGCGACCGCGCCCGAGCGTGGGCATCGGCGGTAGCGGTTCCACGCCCGGCGGCCAGACGCTGGTCGTCGCGCGCGTGCCGAGCGCGTAGAGCAGACCCCACTCGGTCAGTTGGTCACGAAATGCCGCGCTATCACCGTAGGCCGGATCGGCCAGCACGATGCCCGGTGTCACGTCCGTATCCAGCGCCGCTTTGACTTGCGCCAAGGCCAGGTCATTCTTGGTGGCAAACGCGATCTCGTCAGGTACTCCAGCCCGGCGACAGCGCTCGCGATCCCGCGTCCATTCTTCCGGCAGATAAAGCCGCCAGGCGATCGGCAGGCTGCCCTTCTCACTCGCAAGCGACAGGCTCACGGCAACCTGGCAGTTCTCGGTCTTGCCCAGTTGCCCGCAGTATTGCCGGGCGACCCCCACCGAGTGCTTTCCCTGCTTCGGGATTCCCGTATCGTCGATGATCCAGTAGCAGCCCCGTTCCGTGCCAAGCACCGGCTCTACGATCGCTCTGACCTCTGCCAGCACCGCCTCATCCGACCACGCCGATTGGGCAACGAAGTGATGCAAGGATTGATGCTTCGCCTGCACACGCAAGGGATCCACATGGGCAGCCAAGGGCTCGATGCTCTTTCGCTTGATCGGCAGCATCAGCCCTCGACAGTAGTCCCGTAATCCAACCCGCCGATCCGCATGACCCAATACCCCAGCCAACCGCTCCAAATAAACCGCCAGCTCCTCGTCAATC
Organism: Tepidiphilus sp. HLB4; assembly: GCF_054823945.1. Classification (NCBI taxonomy): domain Bacteria; kingdom Pseudomonadati; phylum Pseudomonadota; class Hydrogenophilia; order Hydrogenophilales; family Hydrogenophilaceae; genus Tepidiphilus; species Tepidiphilus sp. HLB4. Next base: position 933 of record NZ_JSYB01000008.1, read on the forward strand.
GCCATCTCTCCACCCCCGTACACAAGGATGATGGTATTATCGACAATCTCGTCTATTTATTGACACAGTCAAACTAATATGGAGGGCTCTTGAGCTCCTTGATCAACTCGAGCATCGTTTCACGACCCAGGAATAATGCACGACGTCGCGGATCGATGCAATCATCCGGGACCTGACAATTACGAATAGTTTTAACTTCGGTTTTTTCGGCCGCGCCGATGGCGCAAGGCGTCGTCGAGCGTGGCAGCCACCAGCCCGATGAGGATGAACACGAAACCAGCGAGGTCGTTCCACGGCAGCGTCTCGCCCAGCATGGCCATGGAGGCGAGATAGCCCACCAGCGGCACGCTCAGGGTGGCGAGGCTGGTGGTGATGGCGGGCAGCGCCCGCGTGACGGTGATCATCGCCCAGAAGCAGAAGGCGGTGGTGATCGGTCCGTTGTAGAGGAGGATGGCCCACAGCGGCGCTTCCCAGCGGATGTGGGCGACGTCTTCCAGCGCAAGGGAGAGCGGCAGCAGCACCAGGGCGGCGATGCCCGTCTGCCAGGGAGCGAGCGAAAGCGGCGTGCCGCGCCAGCGATGGCCCCGTACCTGCACGATCAGTACCGCCCACAGGAGCGCCGCGAGCAGCAGCGCCCCGTTGCCGAACAGCACCTGAGGATCATGCCAATCGAAGGCAAGCGGATTGAAGAGGATCAGCACGCCGGCAAGCCCTAGGGTGACGCCCAGCAGTCGCAGGCGCGTGAGCGGCTCGCGCAGCCGCCATACGGCGAGCGGCAGCACCCACAGCGGCGTGGTATAGGCGAGGATGGCCGAGCGCCCGGCGGAGACGTATTGCAAGCCGAGGTTGACCAGGGCGCTGAAGGCGGCCATCTGCAGCAGACCGACGCTAACGACTACGGGCCAATCCTCACGGTGCGGCCACTTCAGCTGCCCGCGCCAGGCAGCCACGGCGGCGAGGATGGCGGTCCCGAGCACCATGCGCGCCGCGGCAAACGCGATCGGCGGAATGTACTGCAGGCCGTATTTCATGATGGGCCAGTTGGCCCCCCAGAGGATGACGACGAACAGCAGCAGGGCCCAGGCGCTACGCGGAGAAGGGGGGGCGGGATCGGACGGCGACATGGTGCCGTGGTGTGTTCAGACGTTGAAGAGGAAGTGGATCACGTCGCCGTCCTGAACCACGTAGTCTTTGCCCTCGGCGCGCATCTTGCCGGCTTCCTTGGCGCCGTGCTCACCGCCGCAGCGGATGAAATCTTCATAGGAGATGGTCTGGGCACGGATGAATCCGCGTTCGAAGTCGGTGTGAATCACCCCGGCCGCCTGCGGGGCGGTGGCGCCGATGGGAATGGTCCAGGCGCGCACTTCCTTGACGCCGGCGGTGAAGTAGGTTTGCAAACCCAGGAGCCGGTAGGCGGCACGGATGAGCCGGTTCAGTCCCGGTTCTTCCAGCCCCATCTCGGCGAGGAAAGCCTGTTTGTCCTCGTCGTCGAGCTCGGCGATCTCGGCTTCGATCGCGGCGCAGATGGGGACGACTTCGGCGCCTTCGGCGGAGGCGTGTTCGCGTACGGCTTCGAGCAGCGGGTTGTCGGTGAAACCGTTCTCGCTCACGTTCGCGGCGTAGAGCACGGGCTTGGCGGTGAGCAGAAAGAGGGGCTTGAGGAGCGCCCGCTCTTCTTTGCCGAGCGCGAGCGCGCGCACCGGCTTGCCGGCGTCGAGCTGGGCGTAGACCTGTTCGAGCACGGCCACGAGCGCCTTGGCCTCCTTGTCCCCGGACTGCGCCGGCTTGCGCCAGCGGGTGAGGGCCTTTTCCACCGTGGCGAGATCGGCGAGCGCCAGTTCGGTGTCGATCACCTCGATGTCGCGGATCGGGTCGACGCCGCCCGCGACGTGCACCACGTTCGCATCTTCGAAGCAGCGTACGACGTGCACGATGGCATCGGTCTCGCGGATGTTGGCGAGGAACTGGTTGCCCAGACCCTCGCCCTTGCTCGCGCCAGCCACCAGCCCGGCGATGTCGACGAACTCGACGATGGCCGGGACGATACGCTGTGGTTGCACGATGCGGGCGAGTTCGGCCAGGCGCGGGTCGGGCACTTCGACCACGCCCACGTTGGGTTCGATGGTGCAGAAGGGGTAGTTGGCCGCTTCGATTCCGGCCTTGGTGAGGGCGTTGAAGAGGGTGGATTTTCCGACGTTGGGTAGTCCGACGATGCCGCAGCGCAGACTCATGAGCTTCTTTCCTTGTCCGTTGGGCCGCTCTTGGGCGGTTTGGGTTTGGCGTTTATGTGCCCCATGGCGCGTTCCCAGCGCCCGGCGGCGATGTCGGGCCAGGTGGCGAGCGCGCGTTCGATGGCCTCCTCGATCGCCTGGCGCTCTTCGGCGCGGGGGGGCTTGAGCACGTAGTGGATCACCGCGTCGCGCTGCCCGGGGTGGCCGATCCCCAGGCGCAGGCGCCAGAAGCGGTCGGTGCCCAGTGCCGCCTGGATATCCTTGAGACCGTTGTGACCGGCGTGGCTGCCGCCGAATTTCAAGCGCACGTCGCCGGGCGCGAGATCCAGTTCGTCATGGACCACGAGGATCGCTTCGGGTTCGATGCGAAAGAAGCGCGCGAGCGTTCCCACCGCCAGGCCGCTGCGGTTCATGTAGGTGGTGGGCAGGAGCAGCCGCAGCTCGCCCGCGCGGCCGACGAGGCCGTGAAAGCGGGACTCGGGCACGAGCGCGATGCCGAGCAGCTTGGCGAGCCGCTCACAAAACCAAAACCCGGCGTTGTGCCGGGTTTGGGCATATTCGGCCCCGGGGTTGCCGAGGCCGACCACGAGGCGCGGCGCCGCGCCGGGTAGTTGCGTCATGGCCGAATGGGGGATCAGCTGGCAGCCGCTTCGCCGCCCTCACCCTCGGCTTCGCCGCGCACCTTGAGCGCCGTGGCCACGACCGGATCGCCTTCACCGTGGTGCACGATCTCGACGCCGGGCGGCAGGCTGAGCTGCGACAGGTGCAGCGACTGTTCAGGCTGCAGGCCGGAGAGATCGACGGTGAGGTATTCGGGCAGATCCTTGGGCAGGCAGCGCACCTCCACTTCGGTGAGCACGTGGCTGACGATGCAGCCGCCGAGCTTGACCGCGGGGCTTTCTTCGGCGCCGATGAAGTGCAGCGGCACGTTGAGGTGGATCTTCTCGTTGGCCGAGACGCGCTGGAAGTCGACGTGCAGCACGAGCGGCTTGTAGGCGTGCCATTGGGCGTCGCGCAGCAGGACGGATTCACGTTCGCCGTCGATTTCGAGCATGAGGATGGAGGCGTGGAAGGCCTCGTTGTTGAGCTGATGGTAGATCTCGTTGTGATCGAGCGTGATCGGCTGGGGTGCCTTGTCGCCACCATAGACGATACCGGGCACGCGGCCGGCACGACGCAGGCGGCGGCTCGCACGCGTTCCCTGCTCGGTTCTCCGGCTGGCTTTCACGGTGATTTGCATCGGGGTTTCTCCTTGCGGTTGCTGGGTGCCGCCCGCGACCAGGCGGCGGAAGATCCGGCGCCGGGGCGCCGGGAAATTTATTCGTGGATCATTCGCTGAAGAGTGAGCTCACCGACTCTTCGTTGCTGATGCGCAGCAGGGTGTCGGCGATGAGCGCGCTCACCGAGATCTGGCGAATCTTGGGGCAGGCGCGCGCGTCGTCGCGCAGCGGAATGGTGTCGGTGACCACGAGCTCGTCGAGTTCGGAATCCTGGATGCGGGCGACCGCCGTGCCCGAGAGCACGGGGTGGGTGCAATAGGCGAGCACGCGGGTGGCGCCGTGCTCTTTGAGCGCCTGGGCGGCCTTGCACAGCGTGCCGGCGGTGTCGACGATGTCGTCCATGATGACGCAGGTACGCCCCTTGACTTCGCCGATGATGTTCATCACCTCCGAGACGTTGGCCTTGGGACGGCGCTTGTCGATGATGGCGAGGTCGCAGTCGAGCCGCTTGGCAAACGCGCGGGCGCGCACGACGCCGCCGACATCGGGCGAGACGACCATGAGGTTCTCATAGCGCTGTTTTTCCAGGTCGTCGAGCAGCACGGGGGTGGCGTAGATGTTGTCCACCGGGATGTCGAAGAAGCCCTGGATTTGGTCGGCGTGCAGATCCATGGTGAGCACGCGCTGAACGCCCACGGCCTGCAGCATGTTGGCCACCACCTTGGCGGTGATGGGCACGCGGGCCGATCGGGGGCGACGGTCTTGCCGCGCGTAGCCGAAATAGGGCAGCGCGGCGGTGATGCGCCAGGCCGAGGCGCGCTTGAGCGCGTCGACCAGGACGATGAGCTCCATGAGGTTGTCGTTGGTCGGGGCGCAGGTGGGCTGTAGAATGAAGACGTCCTGACCGCGGACGTTTTCCAGGATCTCGACGTTGATTTCGCCGTCGGAGAAGCGCCCGACCGTGGCTGCTCCAAGGGGTATTCCCAGGCGCCGCACCACGTCTTGGGCGAGCTTGGGGTTGGCGTTGCCGGTGAAAACCATCATGCTGCCGCGAGGCATGCGTATTCTCCGCACCCGAGTCCGTCGTCACGGGACCAGACCCGCGAAAGTCGAAACGGGCAGGCGAGAGGCGCCTGCCCGTCGTGTTGGCTGGGGAGGAAGGATTCGAACCCTCGAATGCCGGAATCAAAATCCGGTGCCTTGACCAGCTTGGCGACTCCCCAAGTAACCGGTTCGCAGCGGCGCTCAGAGCCAATCGTGGAGCGGATGGCGGTGCAGCGTTCGCGCGACCTTCGCCTGCCAGCCCGAAGGGACTTGGGCGGCAATGCGCTCGGCCTCGGAGGGCTCGGCGAATTCGGCGAACACGCAACTGCCCGATCCGCTCATCCTGGCCATTCCGGCATGCCGGGCGAGCCATTCGAGCGCCGCATCGACTTCTGGAAACAACGCTCTTACCACGGGTTCGAGATCGTTTCGCAGAGGCGTCGCTGCGAGAGACGCTATTGTGCCAATGGGGGTATTCCTTGTCAAGCGGGGCGAGGCAAAAACCTGGGCCGTGGGGACGTGGATGCCTGGCCACAAGACTACGAACCAGCGCTCGGGGCCAGGGTAAGGGGTGAGACGCTCGCCAATGCCCTCGACGAAGGCGTCTTCGCCGAAGAGGAAGAAGGGGACGTCGGCGCCGAGCTGCAGGCCGAGTTCCATGAGCTGGGCCCGGGAAAGCCCGCCGTTCCAGAGGCGGTTGAGGGCGATCAGGGTGGTGGCGGCATCCGAGCTGCCTCCGCCCAGGCCGGCGCCGGCAGGAAGGACTTTGTGCAGGGTGAGGTCGACTCCGTACGGGGTGCCGAGGCGCTCTTGCAGCAGACGGGCGGCGCGAAGCGTGAGATCGGCCGATTCCGGCACGCCGGGGAGTTCGTGCGTACGGCGGATGAGTCCGTCGTCGCGGCGGGCGAAGTCGAGCGTGTCGCTCCAGTCGATGAGGCGAAAGTGCGATTGCAGCAGGTGGTAGCCGTCTTCACGCCGTCCGACCACGTGCAGGAAGGTGTTGAGCTTGGCCGGGGCTGGACAGCCCGTGAGCCAATCAGTCATGGTTCGGAACTCCAGGTGTCGAGCAGCAGCACGAGCCGGGCGGCACCGCGCTCGATCGTCAGCCGGCGCGGGCGATCGTCCTGCCAGGAATCGAAGGTGACGATCCAGCCGGAATGCCAGACGCGATAGGGCCTGCCCGCTTGGTCGCGCTCAATGCGGTCGGGCGCGGGGCCGGGGTCGCCCTGGATCCAGGCGGTGAGGGCGGAAAGCGGCGGCGGGGAGAAGCCGAGAAGGGGTTCGAGGAGCGCTGCGGCGTCGGCTTCGTGCCGTTCGCCTTCGGCCGTGGCGAGCGCGGCATCGCCGTCTTCGAGGGTGAGCCGCGCCAGCGTCTGGCCGGTGGGGGCGAAAAGGGAGAGTTCGGCGCGGCTTGGCGTGTGACTCCAGGCAAATGCAGTGGCGAAGCGATGTTCGCCGTCATCGGCGGCAAGCCGCCCTGTGAGGCGGAATTGGGTCAGCAGCGGGGCAGGGGTCGCGGCGGGGGGTTCGGGCGCGTTTCCGGGGACGGTAGCGCAGCCGTAGGGCAGCAAGAGCGCTGCCAGGAGTGCGCATCGCGCCGCGAAAGGACGACTCATTGGCCCTGTTGGCGCAGCCAGCGCTGTACGCGGCGCAGCGCTTCGGCATCGGGCGAGCGGCCGAGCGCCTGCTCGAGCAGGGCTTGGGCTTCTTCATGCCGCCCGAGCACGGTGAGGACCTCGACCAGGTGGGCGGCGATTTCGGGATCGTACTGGCGGCGATAGGCGCTTTGCAGCAGCGTCAACGCTTCTTCGGGGCGGCCTTGGCGGTAGCGCAGCCAGCCGACGCTGTCGAGGATGAAGGGGTCGTTGGGGGCGAGCGTGAGCGCGCGGGTGAGGAACCGCTCGGCTTCGTCGAGATCGCGGTTGGCATCGGCGAGCAGATAGCCCAGGGCGTTGAGACCGTGGGCAAAGTTGGGGTGCAGCGCGACGAGCTTGCGCAGGTGGCCTTCGGCGGCTTCGTGCTGGCCGAGTCTTTCCAGGATCATGGCGTATTCGTAGAGGAGCTCGGGTTCGTCGCCGAGCTCGGCGATTGCCTCGTCGACCCAATCGCGGGCGTCTTCGAGCCGGCCGGCGTCTTGCAGCAGGCGGCTTTTCAGGAGCACCTCGGTTTTGGGGTCGAGCACGGCGCGGGTCTGGTCGAGCGTATCGAACGCGGCTTCGATCTTGCCTTGCTTGGCCAGCGCCTGGGCGAGCAGCCGCTTGCTCTCGTCTTCCAGATCGGGATGGGAGATCTTGCGCAGTTCGAATTCGGCGCGCCGCGGCTGGCCGGCGGTGAGGTAGAGCTGGGCGAGCTGCAGGCGCAGGAAATCGGTGTTGTCTCCCGCTTTGGCGATGGCGCGCTTGAGCGCGGCGATGGCGCGGTCGACGTGGCCGGTGCGCTCGGCCATCAGGGCCACGGCCTGCAGCAATTGGGCGTCGTCAGGGGCGTCGGCGAGCAGTTTTTCGAGGTGCTGGAGGGATTCTTCTTCGCGCCCGGGCGTGACGGCGAGGTGCTTGGCGAGCGTGAAGCGCACGACGCGGGCGTAGGGGTGTTCCTGCAGATAGGATTCGAGCCGGGCGATGGCGGTGGCCGTGTCGCCCTGCTCGCCGAGGATTTCGGCCCACAGCGCGAGCGCGAGATCCCAGTCGGGGCGCAGGGTGAGGGCGTGCTCGGCCGCCTGGCGCGCGGCGGGGAGGTCGCCGGCGCGGCGGGCGGCTTCGGCGCGGGCCAGCTGCGCTTCCGGGTATTCGAGGTAAGGGGTGGTGGCGAGCTCGATGATGCGGCGCGCCATTTCGGCATCGCCCAGCTCGTCAAGGGCGGCATTCAGGCCGAGAAGGTTCTGCGGCAGCTGTTCGGGGTGGCGTTTGAGGATTTCGTCGAGCTGCGCCAAGACGGCTTTTTCGCGCTGGGCATCGAGCTCGGCGCGCATGCGCTCGAAGCGCTCGATGGCTTCGGTATCGGGTTCGATCTGGCGCCAGAGGGCGAGGGCGCGGTTGAGGGCATCTCCCTGGCGCGTGATGGCGGCGATCTCGGCCGCGCGGCGGGCGAGTTGCGCCGAGCGGGCATGGCGGGCGGCGAGCAGGAAGGCTTGCGTGGCCCGGCCGTACTCTTGCTGGCGCAGGGCGAGCTCCCCGATGAGCGTCCAATAGACCGTTTCGCCGTCGAGTGCTTCTGCCGGCGATTCGGCCGGTGCGGCGGCATCCATGGGGGGATGGGGCGATTGGGCGAGCACACAGGAGCAGGCCGTGACGAGGCCCAGCGAGAGGAAGAGACGGCGAAAGCGACGGTTCATGGCACCTCGATGCGGGGAGGGCCGGATCGGGGATGATGCGCGGCGACGAGGCCGCTTGCCCGATCCCGGCCAGCTTTTTGCATAGGATAGCGCAGAAACCACCGATCCGCGCCCTTGGGTAAGATCAGGGGTTGGGTGCCGCCAAGGCGTCGTGGAGCGTCCGGGCGTTGATCTCGACGAGGTCGCGGTAAGTCGGCGCAGCACCGCCGGGGCCGCTGAGGGCGTCCGAATAGAGGCGTCCGCCCACGGTAAGCCCGGCTTCGCGGCGCAGCTGTTCGACGAGGCGGGGGTCGGAGACGTTCTCCAGGAAGGCAACGCGGATGCCCTCGCGCCGGGCGCGGTCGGAGAGCGCAGCGAGCGCCTTGGCGCTGAGCTCGCCATGCGGCACCACGCCCTGGATGCCGATGAGCTCCAGGCCGTAGGCGCGGGCAAGGTAGCGGAATGCGTCATGATTGGTGTAGGCGCGGCGGGATTCGGGCGGCAAGGTGGCAAAGCGCTCGTTCCAGGTGTGCCACAGGGATTCGAGGCTTCGAGCATAGTCGGCGGCGCGGCGCCGGTAGTCGTCGGCGTGCGTGGGGTCGCGTTGGGCCAGGGCTTCGGCCAGCATCGGCATCACCTTGGCCACGAGGCGCGGATCTTGCCAGAAGTGGGGGTCGAAGGCGCCGTGATGGTGGTCGTCATCGTGCTCGTCGTGTGTCTCTCCGGCGGGCAGGAGGTCTTCGGGCGGCAGCAGCTCACCCAGCATCACGATCGGTTTTTTACCGACGCTGCGGGCGAGCCGTTCGATCCAGTCATCGAACCCCAGATCGATGCCAACCACGAGGGAGGCTTCCTTGAGGGCGCGGGTATCCGAGGGCTTGGGCTGGTAGCCGTGGGCATCGGCATCGGGGCCGATGAGGGCCGTGACTTCGACCCGGTCGCCGCCCACTTGCCGCACCCAGTCGGCGGCGATGGAGAACGTGGCGACGACGCGCAAGGGGGCTTCTGCCCGGGCGCCGACGGGGGAGAGGAAGAGGAACGGTGCAGCGGCGAGCGCGAGGAGAAGGCGACGGCGGATGGTCGGCATGGGGAGCTCCGGTCAGTTTTCGAGGTGCTGTTTGCGCGGGCGGCGCCGGCGCAGGAATCCGTGAGGGGCAAGAAAGAGCGAGCAAAGATAGGGAAGCGCGAGCGCGAGTGCGATTGCCGGGCCAGCGGGCAGATCCCAGCGGAAAGAGGCGACGAGCCCGAGGTAGCTGCCCAGGATGCCGCAGCCGGCGGCGAGCACGAGCGCCTTGCCCAGGCCATTGACCCACAGTCGGGCCGTGGCGGCGGGCAGGATCAGCACGCTGATCGCGAGCAGGGTGCCGATGGCGTGAAAGGCGGCCACGAGGTTGAGCACGACCAGCACGAGGAAGCCGTAGTGCGCCAAGGCCGACAGGCGCGGACTGTAGCGGCGCAAGAAAGGGGCGTCGAAGCATTCGAGCACGAGGATGCGCCAGCCCAGGGCGAGCAGCACCAGCGTGGCGGAAGCGACCAGGGCGATGAGGGTGAACGTGTCGCGGTCGATGGCGAGGATGGAGCCGAAGAGCAGCTGCAGCACGTCCACGGGGCGGCCGTGTGCGGTCATGAGCAGGATGCCGGCGGTGAGCGAGAGGATCTGGAAGGTTCCCATGGCGGTGTCTTCGAAGAGCACCGAGTGGCGCGCCGCCCAGCCGGTGGCGATTGCCACGAGCACGCCTGCGGTCAGCCCGCCGAGCGTCATCGCGCCCAGCGACAGGCCGGAGAAGAAATAGGCGGCAGCCACACCAGGGAGCACCGCATGGCTCATCGCGTCGGCCATGAGGCTCATGCGGCGCAGCATGAGAAAGACGCCCACGGGAGTGGCGCCCAGGGTGAGCATCGAGGCGCCGGCGAGCGCCCGGCGCATGAAGTCGTAGTCGGCAAACGGGGTGATGAGCTCGGGCAGGGTCATGGGGCGACCTCGTCTTTCTCCTCGTCCACAGGCAGCGGACAGGGCGCGGCATGTTCGTCGAAGGCTTCCGCATGGCGCCGGGCGCGGTCGAGGTATTCGGCGCACAAAACTTGCTCGGTGGGGCCGAAGGCGACGAGCTCGCGTGCGAGCAACAGGGTCAGGGGAAAGTAGCGGCGCACGCGGGCGAGATCGTGCAGTACGGCGATCACCGTGCGCCCTTCTTCGTGCCAGCGGTGGATGAGGGTGAGGAATTCTTCTTCTGTGGTTTCGTCGAGCGCGTTGAACGGCTCGTCGAGCAGGATGAGGCGGGCATCCTGCACGATGATCTGGGCAAAGCGCACCCGCTGCAGCTGACCGCCGGAGAGCGATTCGAGCGGACGGTGTTCGAACCCCTGCAGTTTGACTGCGGCGATGGCATCGGCAACGCGCCGGTGCGCCGCCTCGTCGAAGGCGCGCCACGGGCCGAGCCAAGGCCAACATCCCATGGCAATGGCATCGTGGACGTCGACGGGAAAATCGAGCGACCAGGTCGGCTGCTGTGTGAGGTAGGCGAGCCGCTGCCGGCATGGCGCCGGCAGGCTGACATGGCCCGTCATCGGCTTGAGTTCGCCGGCGAGCACCTTGAGCAGTGTGGATTTGCCCGCGCCGTTGGGGCCGGCCACGGCGAGCAGCGCACCGCAGGGGATCGTGGCGTGCAGATGGTGGATGGCCGGATGTCGACCGTAGCCGGCGGTGAGGTCGTGCAGGACGATGCTCGGGGTGTTCATCGGGTCCCCCAAAAGTAGAGCAGCCAGATGAGCCCCAAGGGCAACGCTGCCAGACCGAGGCGGCCGAGGATGCCCAGCGTCCACAAGGATCGAGCGCTCATGCATTTTCTCCGGCGCGGCAGGCGGCGCACAGGCCGTGGATCACCAGTTCGACACGTTCGGCGACATACCCTGGCGGCAGCGCCGGCAGTGGGGGAGAGGGCGCGGGCAGGCAGCGCGTCTGGCCGCAGCGGCGGCATTGAAAATGGGCGTGCGCTTCCCGATCCTCGACCGGTTCATAGCGGGCGGCGCGTCCCACCGTCGCCAGACGCCGTACCAGGCCATGGGCGGAGAGCCAGTCGATCGCGCGATAGATGGTGACCCGGTCGGGGACATGGCCGGGGGTTTGGGTCAAGTGCTCCAGTACTTCGTCGGGCGTGAGCGGCTCTTCGGCCGCCGCCAGGCAGCGCAATACCGCCAGACGCGCCGCGGTCACGCGGCCGCCGGCATCGCGGATGCACCGGGAAAAATCCGGATCGTTCATGGCGGGGTTTCGTTTGGAGTTTTTGCCATTTTATTGCATTTTTACCTGGCGTCAAGGCAGCGTAGAATCGCGCCGGAAGTCCAATGAGGAGTCGATCATGTCCCGTGAAGAATTCGTGATTCCTGCGCCGGTGCTGCCGGTAGTGCCGGTGGGCTGCGGCGGGCTCTTCCCTGTACGCCGCATCTTCTGCGTGGGGCGCAATTACGCCGAACACGCGCGCGAGATGGGAGGGGATCCGAGCCGCGAGCCGCCGTTCTTCTTCATGAAACCGGCCGACGCCGTCTGGCATCCTCACGATGCCGAGGCGCGCTGGCCCTATCCGCCGGCCACCCAAGAAGTGCACCACGAAGTCGAACTGGTGGTGGCGCTGCGCGGCGGAGGCCGGGAGCTCTCCCCAGAGGAAGCCGCGGAAGCGATCTATGGCTACGCGGTGGGGCTAGACATGACGCGGCGCGACTTGCAGGCGGAGGCGAAAGCCAAAGGCCGGCCTTGGGACGTGGCCAAGGGGTTCGACGCCTCGCTGCCGATCTCCACGATCCTGCCGAAGCCGGGCGAAGTGCTGCGCCGTGGCGAGATCGGTCTGGAGGTTGATGGTACGCCACGCCAGCGCGGCGACCTCGCACAGATGATCTACGACGTGCCGGCAGTGATCGCCGAGATCTCGCGCTATTGGCGGCTCGCGGCGGGTGACCTGATCCTCACGGGAACGCCCGCCGGAGTCGGCCCCGTGCGCCCGGGCGAGCGCGTGCGCGCCTGGGTGGAAGGCGTGGGCGAGCTCGCTTTCGTGGTGGGTGAGGCGGCTTGAGGCGGCGCTAGCGCGCGAGGCGACGCACTGCGGAAGTCGCCTCGATGAGGCCGTCGCGCTCGTAGGCGTCGATGCGATCCTGCAGCTTGTCCGGCTCGTAGCGGTAGTTGACCATGATCGCCCAGGATTGGCGCCAGCCTTTGGGCGAGGTGTCCGCGAGCCAGTTGAGCCGTTCGATGCGCGCGCCGTTGCCCAGGTGGAAGCGCGCCACCGGGTCGAGCGCGCGGCCGTTCTCCGTGGCGAGCAGATAGCGTGCTGCGGCGCGCAAGAGCGGCGCGGCGAGCGCCTCGCGCCACGCTTCGGTGCCGGCGATCTCGGGTGTCTCGAGCAGCCGCTGCAGCAGTTCCATTCCTTCGGGAGCGCCGGCGGCGCGCAGCCGGCGCCAGTCGGAGGCGGTGAAGGCATCGGCGAGCGCCTCGGGATGCGCGCGGTACCAGCGCACCAGCCCCGGGATGGGCGAGAGGGTGGCGAAGCGCTCGAGCTTGGGAAAATCGCGGCGCAGGTCGTCGATCACGCGCTTCAAGAGAAAGTGGCCGAAAGAGATGCCGCGCAGCCCTTTCTGCGTGTTGCTGATGGAATAGAAGATGGCCGTGTCGGCCCGCTCGGTGGCAAAGAGCGGCGCGGAGACGTCGAGCAGCTGCTGCACGTCGCCGGCGAGCCCCTCGGTGAGCGCTACCTCGACGAAGATGAGCGGCACCGAGGGCATGCGCGGATGAAAGAAGGCGTAGCAGCGCCGGTCGGAATCGAGCCGGTTCTTCAGATCCTGCCAGGATTCGATTTCGTGCACCGCCTCGTACTGCATCAAGCGCTCGAGCACGTCGGCCGGGCTGTGCCAGGTGATGCGCTGCAGCTCCAGCAGCGCCACGTCGAACCACGAGGCGAGCAAACCCTGCAGTTCCAGGTCGAGCGCAGCGAGCAGCGGGTCGTCGCGCAGGAAATCGAGCAGCTCGGCACGCAGGTCGACGAGGAAATGCACGCCGGCGTCGGAAGCCGAGAACTGGGTGAGGATGCGGCTGCGGGGGCTGCGCAGGCTCTCGCGCAGCGCCGCTTCCGCCTGCCATTGCTCGTCGCTGCCGCGCGCCGCGCGGTAGGCGTCGTAGGCGGCGTCGATGCGCTCGGGCTCGGGGCCGAACTCGGTGAGCAGGATACGCAGGAAAGCCCGCCGGCCGTTTTCGTCGAGCTCGGCATAGGTCTTGGCGAGCTTGGCGGCGCGCTGGCGCGCGCTCACCTCGCCGCCGATGAGGTCGGCGCATTCGCGCAGCTCGTCGCGGATGCGCTCGAGCACTTTCTCGGGCGGCGGCTCGAACCAGCCGCGCACCAGCGACAGTCCTTTGCTCAGCAGATCGTTGCTCATGGGTTCGTCCTCGCGTCGACGGAAGAGGGGATGCGGCGCGTCTGGCGGTAGAGTACGGCACCGGCGAGCAGCATGGCCAGCGACAGCCACTGCGCCGTGCTCAGCGCCGGGGTGAGCCAGGAGAGGATGCCGGGGTCGGGCGTGCGAAAGAGCTCGCACACGAAGCGGATGGCGCCATACCCCATCAGAAAGACGGCCGAGACCCGCCCCGTGGGCCGGGGGTGGGCGGCGTACCACCACAGCAGCGCGAAGAGCAGCGCGCCTTCGCCGAATGCCTCGTAGAGCTGCGATGGGTGGCGCGGTAGGGTATCGACTTGGGGATAGACCATGGCCCAGGGCAGGGACTCGGGGGCCGGACGTCCCCACAGCTCGCCGTTGATGAAATTGCCCAGCCGACCGAATCCCAGCCCCGGTGGCACGAGCGGGGCGACGAAGTCGGCCACCTGCCAGAAACCCATGCCCTCGCGCCGCGCGAAGAGCGCCATGGCGAGGATCACGCCGATGAGCCCGCCGTGAAAACTCATGCCGCCATGCCAGATGGCGAAGATCTCGAGTGGATGGGAAAGATAGTAGGCGGGCTGGTAGAAGAGCACTTCGCCCAGCCGCCCGCCCAGTACCACGCCGAGCACGCCGTAGAAGAGCAGGGCGTCGAGCCGCTCCCGCGTCCAGCGGCCATCGCCCAGGCGACGGGCGTGACGCGGCGCGAGCCACAGGAAGGCGAGAAAGCCGGCGAGGTACATGAGCCCGTACCAGCGTACCGACAAAGGGCCGAGGGAGAAGGCGATGGGGTCGAACTGCGGATGCACGAGCATGGAAGAAAGACCGCGATGTGGCGCACGGGTTCATTGTAGCCCAAGGCCGGTTCGGGACTAGAATAACGGGCATCGCAGCCAACGGATCGAGGATCTCCCATGCCGCAGTATCGTTCCCGCACCAGCACCCACGGCCGCAACATGGCCGGCGCCCGCGCCCTGTGGCGCGCCACCGGCATGAAGGAAGAGGATTTCGGCAAACCGATCATTGCCATCGCCAACAGCTTCACCGACTTCGTGCCCGGGCACGTGCACCTGCGCGATCTCGGCCGCCTCGTGGCCGAGGAGATCGAAAAGGCGGGCGGCGTGGCCAAGGAATTCCACACCATCGCCATCGACGACGGCATCGCCATGGGGCATCAGGGCATGCTCTATTCCCTGCCTTCGCGCGAGCTCATCGCCGATTCGGTCGAATACATGGTCAATGCGCACTGCGCCGATGCGCTGGTGTGCATCTCCAACTGCGACAAGATCACGCCGGGCATGCTCATGGCCGCCTTGCGGCTCGATATCCCCGTGGTCTTCGTCTCCGGCGGACCGATGGAGGCGGGCAAGGTGCGCTGGCAGGATCAGGAGCTCTCGCTCGATCTGGTCGACGCCATGGTGAAGGCGGCCGACCCCAACGCGAGCGACGAAGAAGTCGCGCTCGTCGAGCGTTCGGCCTGCCCCACCTGCGGCTCCTGCTCCGGGATGTTTACTGCCAACTCGATGAACTGCCTCACCGAGGCACTGGGGCTGGCGCTGCCGGGCAACGGCACGCTCGTGGCCACGCACCGCGACCGCGAAGGGCTCTTCCGCCGCGCCGGGCGGCTCATCGTCGAACTCGCCAAGCGCTATTACGAGCAGGGTGACGAATCCGTCCTGCCGCGGCGCATCGCCACCTTGGCCGCATTCGAGAACGCCATGGCGCTCGACGTGGCCATGGGCGGTTCCACCAATACCGTGCTGCACCTGCTCGCCGCGGCGCATGAGGCCGAAGTGCCGTTTACCCTGGCCGACATCGACCGCATCTCGCGCAAGGTGCCGTGCCTGTGCAAGGTGGCTCCGGCGGTGAGCACGGTGCACGTCGAGGACGTGCATCGCGCCGGCGGCGTGATGGGCATTTTGGGCGAGCTGCAGCGTGCCGGGCTCTTGCACGACGAAGTCTCCACCGTGCATAGCCCGACGCTGCGAGCGGCGCTCTCCCACTGGGACGTGATGCAGACCTCGGCGCTCGACGTGTTCGAGTTCTATCGCGCCGCCCCCGGCGGCGTGCCGACCCAGCGCCCCTTCTCCCAGGAACGGCGCTATCCCTCGCTCGACCTGGATCGCACCGCCGGCGTGATTCGCGACCGGGCAAACGCTTTTTCCCAGGATGGCGGCCTGGCGGTGCTCTACGGCAACCTCGCGCCGAATGGCTGCATCGTCAAGACGGCCGGCGTGGACGAGTCGATCTGGGTTTTTCGCGGCCGTGCCCGCGTCTTCGAGAGCCAGGAAGAGACCGTCGCCGCCATCCTCGGCGACAAAATCCAGCCCGGCGACGTGGTGGTGGTGCGCTACGAAGGGCCCAAAGGGGGGCCGGGCATGCAGGAGATGCTCTATCCCACGAGTTATCTGAAGTCCAAAGGCTTGGGGAAATCCTGTGCGCTCCTCACCGACGGGCGTTTCTCTGGTGGCACCTCGGGCCTCTCCATCGGGCACGTCTCGCCGGAGGCCGCCTGTGGCGGCACGATCGCCCTCATCGAGGAGGGCGACACGATCGAGATCGACATTCCGCAGCGGCGCATCCATCTGGCGGTGGCTGACGAGGAGCTCGCGCGCCGGCGCGCCGCGATGGAGGCCAAAGGGGAGGCTGCCTGGCGCCCGGCTTCGCGCCAGCGCCAGGTCTCGGTGGCGCTGCAGGCCTATGCGGCGCTCACCACCAGCGCCGACACGGGGGCGGTGCGCGATCTGGGGCAGCTGCGGAGGTAAGCGATGGAGACGGAACTTGCGCATCTCGAACGTCAGGCCGAGCGGCTCGCGCAGCTCGTGGAGCGTCTGAGCGCGCACAATCAGCGGCTGCAGCGCCAGGTGGCGCAGCTCGAAGCCGACAAGAGGATTCTCGAAGGCAAGCTCGCGCAGGCGATCCGCGGCATCGAACGCGCCGTGACCCTGCTCGAACCGGCGGAGACGAGCGATGTCTGAAACGCACGTCGACGTGACCCTGATGGGGCGCACCTATCGCCTGGAGTGTGAGGAGGGCGAGGCGGAGCCGCTCGCCCAGGCGGCGAAGCTGCTCGACGAGCGCATCGCTGCGCTGGCGCAACGCTCGGGGCTGAGCGGAGAGAAACTGGTGCTGTGGACGGCGCTGGAAGTGGCGCTCGATCTGGTCAAACTGCAGCAGCAGGGAGGGTTTGACATCACGCGATTCAAGCGTAGAATTGAGCTCATCGGCGCGCGGCTCGACGGGGTCTTGAGTCAATACGACCGCCCCCTCTAGCCGCTGCCCTCAGGTTTCCCCTGCGGCGTTCGGGAAGGTCGTACGATCCTAGAACCAATATCGTGACGATGGGTCGCGGCCCCGAGAAACCGCCAGTGTGCGCGCCCTTCGTGGGCGTGCCTGAGGCGGAAGGAAAGCGACCAACCTGAACCTCGGGTTCAGGAGCATCGGCCTGATCGGCGCTCGCGGGGGATCTCCCTTACCAAACCCGGCTCGGTCCGGGTTTTTTCATGGGGGCAAACGATGGACGCATGGTGGCTGGCTTATCCGCTGCTCGGTGCCGTGGTCGGCATCTTCGCCGGCCTGCTCGGTGTGGGCGGCGGGGCGATCATGGTGCCCATCCTCACCTCGCTCTATACCGCCCAAGGGTTCCCGGCCGAGAACGTGGTCCATCTGGCGCTCGGCACCTCCATGGCGAGCATCGTGCTTACCTCCGTGAGCAGTTCGCGGGCGCATCACGCGCGCGGGGCGGTGGAGTGGGGCGTGGTGCGCACCATGGGACCGGGTGTGATCATCGGTATTTTCCTCGCCTCCTTCATCGCGGCTGCGCTGCCTTCGCGGCCATTGGCGATTTTCTTTGCCTGCTTCATCGCCTACGTCTGCGCGCAGATGCTGCTCGACATCAAGCCCAAGGCTTCGCGCCAGCTGCCCGGCCCCTGGGGGCTGGCGGCAGCTGGCGCGGTGATCGGGGCGGTGTCGGCGCTGGTGGCGATCGGTGGCGGCTCGCTCACTGTGCCGTTCCTTACCTGGTGCAACGTGCCGGCGCATCGCGCCATTGGCACCTCCGCCGCTCTCGGGCTGCCGATCGCATTGGCGGGCGCGATTGGCTATGTCGTCATGGGCTGGGGACATCCCGGTCTGCCGCCTTATTCGCTGGGCTACGTCTATCTGCCGGCGGTGATCGGGGTGAGCGCCGTGAGCTATTTCACCGCGCCGCTGGGCGCGGCGCTCGCTCATCGCCTGCCGGTGCGCACGCTCAAGCGTATTTTCGCCTTGGTGCTGCTCGCGCTGCTCGCGAAGATGCTGCATTCCCTCTTCGGATGATCACCCATGAGTGAGCTGTGGCTCGGTCGCCAGGTGGCGGTTCCTTCGTCCTACGACCCCGGCGTGCTCACGCCGATCGCGCGGGCGCAGACTCGCCGCGACCTCGACCCGCCACCTTTCGTCGGTTTCGACGAGTGGCGTGCCTATGAGCTCTCCTGGCTCGATGGGCGCGGCAAACCGGTGGTGGCGCTCGCGCGCTTTCGCGTGCCCTGCGATTCGCCCTGCCTCATCGAATCGAAGTCGCTGAAACTCTACCTCAACGGCTTGGGCGGCACGCGTTTTTCCGAGGTCGATGCGGTCGCGGCCACGATCCGGGCCGACCTGTCGCGGGCAGCTGGGGCGGCGGTGGAGGTGGCGATCGCGCCGCTCTCGATGCGGCCGCAGCGCGCGCCGGGCTATCCCGCAGGCGATTGCGTCGACGAGTTGCCGGTGGAGATCGAGACCTACCGCTACGATCCGGCGCTGCTGCGCATCGCCGAGGCAACGCCTCGGATGCAGCGGCTCGTGAGCCATCTGCTCAAGTCGAACTGCCCCGTGACGGGGCAACCCGATTGGGGCTGCGTCGTCGTGCACGCCCTGGGACCGGTGATCGATCCAGCTTCATTCCTGCGCTACGTCGTCTCCTTTCGCGCGCAGCAGGAATTCCACGAACAATGCGTCGAGCGCATCTACCGCGACCTGTGGCGCCTGGGGATGCAGGAACTGATGGTGCTTGCCTGCTACACCCGCCGCGGCGGGTTGGACATCTCCCCGGTGCGCGCCTCGCGCGTCGGCTTGCTGCCGGAGACGCTGCCCGAAGAGATCCGGCAATGAAGGGGGGGTCGTTTCGCTTCGTAAATGGTGCTTGCTTTTCCTGCGCTCGGAGCTATGGTTGACGATGTGGGCGCGTTCAGTTTGGGTTAACATAGCGCCTCGCGCCGCGGGAGAGGCCGCGGTTGGAGCGACGAAGACGCCGGCAGCGCCTCTCGCCGGGCGCTTCGAACTTTTTTCAGTGACTCAAAGGAGAGTACGATGCACAAGGCACTCTGGGTTGGCGCTGCGGCGCTGTTCCTGGCCGGACCGGCGCTTGCCGCCACGGAAGGCGAGACCCTGATGAAGACCAAGGGCTGCGTGGCCTGTCACGCAGTCGACAAGAAGCTGGTCGGCCCGGCCTACAAGGACGTGGCCAAGAAATACACCGAAGCCGACGTGCCCAAGCTCGTCGAGAAAGTGAAGAAGGGCGGCGTAGGGGTGTGGGGCCAGGTGCCGATGCCGCCCAACGCGCAGGTGGCCGATGCGGACATCGAGAAGATCGTGCGCTGGATTTTGACGCTGAAGTGAGCATCCTCGCGCTGCGGCGTATTTGCGCGCCGCAGCGTTTTTACGCATTGAGTCGATCGGCGTATTCCAGCGCCGTGAGATGGGCCCGGTTCAACGTCAGGGAGGCGAGCCCTAGTTTTTCTGCATGATGGCGCAGCAGCGCCGCATCGGGGCTCTCGCACGCACGGGCAAGTTCGAGGAAAGGGGCGAATTCTCCTTGTCCTCGCGTGAGCGCTTCTCGTATCGCCTCGCTCACGGCGATGTTCTGCAGGACTTCCACCATCGGCACGCCGAGCAAAACGTCGAGGATGGAAAAAACACCGCACAGGAACAGCTGTTCCGTGATCTCGGCGGAAAAAAAACCTTTACCGATCTCTTCCATGAATCGGCCGCGGACGATGGACGTCTGGGCAAGGGCTTGCTGCGAGGGATGCTGCGAGGCATTCAGCAGCAGTAATGACAGCCATTTCAGCAGATTGCGGTAGCCGAGGATCTGGACCGCGTGCCGGAACGAGGTCACTTCGCACATCAGTCCCATCCCGGCCGAATTGATGTAGCGCAAGAGCCGATAGCTGAGCGCGACGTCCCGTTTGAGGAGTTCTTCGATCTCGGCGATGTCGGCGTCGCGCTGGAGTTTCTGGATGAGCTGCAGGACGATGCCGAAGCTGGG
This sequence comes from Tepidiphilus sp. HLB4, assembly GCF_054823945.1. Lineage (NCBI taxonomy): Bacteria > Pseudomonadati > Pseudomonadota > Hydrogenophilia > Hydrogenophilales > Hydrogenophilaceae > Tepidiphilus > Tepidiphilus sp. HLB4. Next base: position 20,442 of record NZ_JSYB01000008.1, read on the forward strand.
GGTGGCGCGTTTCTGGACCACTTCGGGGGTGCCGCGCAGGAAGAACCAGCCGCAGGCGCCGGAAAAGCCTCGTGCGATGGTGTCGGCGAAGGCAGAGGAATCGGTTAGCCCCCAGGCAAGGGCAATGCCGGGTGCCTGTCCGGGGACGGAACTGCGGCGCAGATCGACCAAGGTGAAGCGCCAGTCGCCGATGGGAGGGACGGGGCTTACGCCGTCGTACCAGCCGAGGCAAAGAGGAATTCCTTGGGCATGGACGAGGGGCAACAGGGCCTGGACTTTGGGATGCGTGAGGGCAGGGGCGGGAATTTCGAGAAAGGTCCCTTCGGGCCAGGACCAATCGAGGAGCTCAGGCCCTGGAACCAGGCGTCCGAAAGAGAGAAAGACCGTGTGTGCGCTCGGCCAGCAAGGACGCAGACGCGCCAGTTCTTCGAGCGCAGCCTGCATCGAGGAGGCATGCAGGAAGAGACGGTTGGCGGTGATCGCCTGTTTGCGATTGACGGCGGGTTCACGCGTCAGAAAGGTGGCGTTGTCGCTCATGTAGGGCTCGTGGCGAAGGTGAAGGCGTCGCTGAAGAAGGACTCGGCGTCCAGACCGTGCGCCAGGAAGTCGCGCTGGGCGGCTTCGATCATCGCCGGAGCGCCGCAGGCGTAGACCTCGTGGCCCGAGAGCGTCGGGAAGTCTTGCAACACGGCGCGGTGCACGAGCTCGGTGCGACCTTCCCAGCGGTCCTCGACCAGGGGTTCGGAGAGCACCGGCACGTAGCGAAACCACGCGTGCTCGGCGGCGAAGCGTTCGAGCCATTCATGCCGGTAGAGGCCGGCGCGCGTGCGCGCCCCCCAGTAGAGCGTGGCGGGACGGGCGATGCCGGCATGGTGCATGTGCCGCAGCATCGACTGGATCGGTGCAAACCCCGTGCCGCCGGCAAGAAAGAGGATCGGCGCTTCGCTTTCCTCGCGCAGGAAGAAGCTGCCGAGCGGCCCTTCGAGTCGTAACACTTCCTTCGGCTTCATCGCCGTGAAGACGTGCGTGGTGAAGCGGCCGCCGGGCACGAGCCGGACGTGCAGTTCGAGGAAGTCGGTTTCTTCCGGGGCGTTGGCGAGCGAGAAGCTGCGCCGCGCGCCGTCGGGCAGCAGCACGTCTACGTATTGGCCGGCGCGGAAGCGGAAATCCAGGCTCGCCGGCCGTTTGAGCGTGAGGATCGTCACGTCTTCGGCGGCGCGCTCCAGGTGCTCGACGCGGGCGGGGAATTTGTGGACCGGAAAGTCGTCGGCACGGCGCAGCTCGCGCACGGCGATGACGAGATCGGTGAGCGCCCGGGCGCGGCAGGGTAGAAACCAGCCTTGGGCGCGTTCCTCTTCGGTGAGGGCCGAGGCGGCCACGGGGCCGGTATATTCGATCTTGCCTTCGAGGAGTCGGGCACGGCAGGCGCCGCAGGCGCCGTCGCGGCACCCATAGGGCAGCAGCAGCCCGGCGGCGAGCGCCGCTTCGAGCACGGTCTGATCCGGGGCGACGCGGAAGTCGGCGCCGGCATGGTCGGCGATGCGGACGATGGCGTTCATGGTAGGCTTGCGCATCCAGCGTGACGCAGAAAGCGCAAAAGGATAGCATGAAGCGGGCAAGGAGATTGCTGGTGGTCGGGGCAGGCGACGTGGCCGCGCGGGCGATGCGTTTCCTGCCGAAGGGGGTGTCGGTCATCGCGCTGGTGCGCCGTCCCGAGGCGGCGACGGCCTGGCGTGAGAGGGGGGCGAAGGTGCTGATCGCCGATCTCGATGACCGGCGCAGTCTGCGTCGCCTCGCCGGGCTCGCGCCCTGGGTGTGGATGCTCGCCCCTCCGCCGGCCGAAGGGATGGACGATCCTCGCTCGAAGCGCCTCGCGGCGGCGCTGGCCCGCGGCGGGAGGCGCCCTCGCCGTCTGGTCTATGTCGGCACGAGCGGTATCTACGGCGATCGCGGCGGCGCCTGGGTGCGCGAATCCGATCCGCCGCGACCGCAGACGGGCAGGGGAAAACGGCGGCTGGCTGCCGAGCGGCGCTGGCGCACGTTTGCGCGCCGGCTTGGCGTGCGGCTGTCGATCCTGCGCGCGCCGGGGATCTACGCCGAGGATCGCTGGCCGCTGGAGCGGCTGCGCCGCGGCTGGCCGCTGCCGCAAGAGCCAGTGTGGACCAACCACATCCACGCCGATGATCTCGCTCGCGCCTTGTGGCTTGCCACCTTCCGTGGCGCGAGCCTGCGTGCCTATCACGTGGTCGATCGAAGCGCGCTCACCTTGAGCGAATTCTACGAACGGCTCGCGGAAACCTTCGACTTGCCGGCGCCGCCGCGCTTGCCCCTGGCCGATGCCCTGGCGGCGGTGCCACCCGCCACGGCCTCCTTCATGCGAGAATCGCGCCGTCTGTGTTCGGAGCGTCTGCGGCGGGAACTGCGCCTGTGCCTGCGCCATCCGACGGTGGAGGGCGTGCTGGCGGCGATCGCAGCCCGCCGCGAAACGAGAGGGCAGCTTGAAGAACCGTCGCGAGCGGCGACAGGGCAAGGCGCCCGGAGCGCAGGATGCGAGACATATCAACCAAGATAGGCGAGCATCCGAGCACCGCGCAACGCCGCCATGCAGCCGCGCAGTAGGTTATTCGAGCTGCCCAAAAGGAGAATGAGTCCATGCTGGTCGTCAAATCCCTGCACATCGTCTTCGTCGTGAGCTGGTTCGCCGGGCTCTTCTATCTGCCGCGCATCTTCGTCAATCTGGCGATGGTCGAAGAGCCGGCGGTGCGGGCACACCTCTTGGTGATGGCGCGCAAACTCTACCGCTTCATGACGCCGCTGGGGGTGCTGGCGATCGTCTTCGGTCTGTGGTTGTGGTTCGGCTTCGGCTTTTCCGGCGGCTGGCTGCATGCGAAGACGCTGCTCGTGGCCTTTCTCGTCGTCTATCACCTGGCGTGCGGCCGCCTGCTGCGCGCTTTTGCCGAAGGGCGCAATCGTCACTCGCATCGCTGGTATCGCGTCTTCAACGAGATTCCCGTGCTGGTGCTCACGGCGGTGGTGTTCCTCGCCGTGTTGAAACCTTTTTGAGGAGGCGGCGTGAGCGAGCGGTTTTTCGTCCCTTGTCCGCGGGGTCTGGAGGGGGTGCTCGCCCAGGAGCTGGCGCGCCTGGGGGTCGAGCGGCCTGAGCCGGCTTCTGCTGGGGTGGGCTTTGCCGGCGAGTTCGCGCTCGGCGCTTGGGTGAACCTGACGAGCCGCATCGCCACGCGCGTGCTGTGGCAGGTGGGGGAAGGGGACTATCGCAACGAGGACGAGCTCTATCGCCTGGCCCGCGACATCCCCTGGCCACGGCATTTTGCCGTGGAGTGCACCATCCGCGTCGATGTGCGCGCGCAGCGCTCGCCCTTGCGCAGCCTCGAATTCGCGGCGCTGCGGGTCAAGGACGCGGTCTGCGACCGCTTCCGGGCGCAGCTGGGCGCGCGGCCCAGTGTCGATACTGTGGCGCCGCAGGTACGCCTGTGGGTTTTTCTGCAAGAGCGGCGCGCGCGGCTCTATCTCGATCTGAGCGGCGAGCCGCTCTACCGCCGCGGGTTCAAACGCTCGACGGTCGCCGCGCCCTTGAAGGAAAACCTCGCGGCGGGGATTCTCATGCTCACCGGGTGGCGACCGGAGGAGCCGCTGGTCGATCCGATGTGCGGCAGCGGCACGTTCCTTCTCGAAGCGGCGATGGCCGCGCGCGGCATCGCCCCGGGGCTCGCGCGCGGTTTCGCCCTGGAAAACCTGGAAAATTTCGACCCGGCGCAGTGGCGGGCTTTGCGCCAGCGTGCCAAGGCGCTGCGCCGCGACGTGCCGCTGCGGCTGTGGGGCTCCGACGTCGATCCGGCGATGGTGGCGGCCGCGCGCGACAACCTCGCCGCAGCGGGTCTGGAGGAGGCGGTGCACTGGCAAGTGGCCGATGTGGGGGAACTCGTCGCCCCGGCACCAGAAGGCGTTTTGGTGGCCAACCCGCCCTACGGCGTTCGGCTCGATGAAGCGCAGAGGCTGGCGGCATGGTATCCGCGGCTGGGCGATGCGCTCAAGCGCCACTGGACGGGCTGGCGCGCGTGGATCCTTACCGCCGACCCGGAATTGCCGCGGGCCATCGGACTCAAGGCAAGCCGGCGCGTGCCGCTCTTCAACGGGGCGCTGGAATGCCGCCTTCTGGAATACCGCCTCGTGGCCGGCCCGATGCGGCGGCGCACCAGCACGCCGCCGTGACGCACGCCATCAGAGGACGTCGAGGCCGTCGGGCGGACGGATGTCGGGTTTGTCTTCCCGTTTGCTGTAGAGCTTGATCTGTAGCCGCAGGTCGTTGACCGAGTCGGCGTAGCGCAGCGCGTCTTCGTAGCGGATGAGCCCCGCTTCGTAGAGGTCGAAGAGGGCCTGGTCGAAAGTCTGCATGCCCAGCTCGCGCGAGCGCTTCATCACGTCCTTGATCTCGCCCACTTCCCCTTTGAAGATGAGATCGGCAATGAGCGGCGAGTTGAGCATGATCTCTACGGCCGGAACCCGCCCAGGACCGTCGGCGCGCGGCAGCAGGCGCTGCGACACGAAGGCGCGCAGGTTGAGCGAGAGATCCATGAGCAGCTGCTGGCGCCGGTCTTCGGGAAAGAAGTTGATGATGCGGTCGAGCGCCTGGTTGGCGCTGTTGGCGTGCAGCGTGGCGAGCGCAAGGTGTCCGGTTTCGGCGAAGGCGATGGCGTAGTCCATGGTCTCGCGGTCGCGAATCTCGCCCATCATGATGACGTCAGGGGCCTGGCGCAAGGTGTTTTTCAGGGCGATTTCCCAGTTTTCGGTGTCGATGCCGATCTCCCGCTGCGACACGATGCAGTTTTTGTGCGTGTGCACGAATTCGATCGGATCTTCGATGGTGATGATGTGGCCGAAGGAATTCTCGTTGCGGTAATCGACGAGCGCGGCGAGCGAGGTGCTCTTGCCGGTGCCGGTGCCGCCGACGAAGACCACCAGGCCGCGTTTGAGCATGGCGATCTCCTTGAGAATGGGCGGCAGCATCAGCTCCTCGAAGGTGGGGACCCGGTCGGCGATGGCGCGCAGCACCAGCGCCACGGCGCCTTTTTCCAGATAGGCATTGACGCGGAAGCGCCCGATCCCGGTGGGATTGATGGCGAAGTTGCATTCCTTGGTCGCCTCGAACTCGGCGGCTTGCCGGTCGTTCATCAGGGCGCGGGCGATCTCCGCGGTATGGATGGCGGTGAGCGGCTGCGCCGTCTGCGGGGTGATCTTGCCGTCGATTTTCAGCGCCGGAGGGAAGTCCGGCGTGATGAAGAGGTCGGAGGCCTTTTTCTGCTTCGCGAGCTTGAGCAGGTCGTTGACGAAGCGCAGTGATTGGTCTTTTTGCATGATGACGGTCCTTAGCCGGTTACTGCTTGGGTGGAATGCCACCAGAGACTTGGATGACGCGCGTCGGAGCGACCTGGAACTGATCTTTGTTCTGTGCCACCGAGCGGGCTTCTTCGACTGAGATCACCTGCTGGCGTACCAGCTCCATGAGGCACTGGTCGAGCGTCTGCATGCCGATGGCCTGGTTGGTCTGGATGATGGAGTACATCTGGGCCACCTTGTTCTCGCGGATGAGGTTGCGGATGGCCGCGTTGGCGATCATGATCTCGTGCGCCGCCACGCGACCGGTGCCGTCCTTGCGCTTGAGCAGCACCTGCGAGATGACGGCGCGCAGGGATTCGGAAAGCATGGAGCGCACCATTTCTTTCTCGGCGGCAGGGAAGACGTCGACGATGCGGTCGATCGTCTTGGCGGCCGAGGAAGTGTGCAGGGTGGCGAAGACGAGGTGGCCGGTCTCGGCCGCGGTGAGTGCGAGCCGGATGGTCTCGATGTCGCGCATCTCGCCCACCAGGATCACGTCCGGGTCTTCGCGCAGCGCCGAGCGTAGCGCATTCTCGAAGGAATGGGTGTCGCGGTGCACCTCGCGCTGGTTGATGAGCGCTTTCTTCGGCTCGTGGACGAACTCGATCGGGTCCTCGATGGTGAGGATATGGACCGGCTGATGCGTGTTGATGTGATCGAGCATCGCTGCCAGCGTGGTCGATTTCCCCGAACCGGTGGGGCCGGTGACGAGCACGATGCCGCGGGGCTGATCGCAGATGGTCTTGAACACGGGCGGCGCGGCGAGCTCTTCGAGCGTGAGCACCTTGCTCGGGATGGTACGGAAAGCCGCCCCCATGCCCCGGTCCTGCAGGAAGGCGTTGACCCGGAAGCGGGCGATGCCGGGCACTTCGAAGGAGAAGTCCGCCTCCAGATGTTCCTCGAAGTTCTTGCGCTGCGCATCGTTCATGATGTCATAGACGAGCGCCTTGACGTCGGCATCGGCGAGCACAGGCAGGTTGATGCGCCGGATGTCGCCGTTGATGCGCAGCATCGGCGGCAGGCCGGCCGACAGGTGCAGGTCGGAAGCCTTGTTCTTGACGGAGAAGGCGAGCAGTTCGGTGATGTCCATACGATCTCCTGGGAGGCGGACGGCGGCGATGCTATACTCGGTTCGGTCCTTGACAGCGAGTATGGCTTCGGAATGACGATTGTAGCGGATTCGTCGCGCCGTGAGGAACTTTTGTGCCGCCGGCTCGAGGCGCTGCGCGCGCGCGTGGCCGAGACCGAGGTTCGTGCCGGGCGTCCTCCCGGTTCGGTGACGATCGTGGCGGTGTCGAAGACCCAGCCGCCGGAATCCGTGCGTACGGCCTTTGCCTGCGGGCAGCGGGTCTTTGGCGAGAACTACGTACAGGAAGGCGTGGCCAAGGTCGAGGCGCTCTCGGTCCTGCCGCTCGAGTGGCATTTCATCGGTCCCATCCAGAGCAACAAGACGCGGGCCATCGCCGAACACTTCGCCTGGGTGCATTCCGTCGATCGCCTGAAAGTGGCCGAGCGGCTGGCGACGCAGCGCCCGGCCGCCTTGGGGCCGCTGCAGGTGCTGCTGCAGGTCAATGTGAGCGGCGAAGCGAGCAAGTCCGGCGTGGCACCGGCCGAGGTGCCGGCGCTCGCGCAGGCGGTGGCGGCATTGCCTGGTCTGCGCCTGCGCGGTCTGATGTGCATTCCGGAGCCGACTTCCGACGAGGCTGTGCTGTGTGCGCGTTTCCGTATGCTGCGCCGTTGCCTGGAAGAGCTGCGCGCACAGGGGCTCGAGCTCGACGTGCTCTCGATGGGCATGTCGGGCGATTTCACCCTCGCCATCGAGGAGGGAGCGACGCACGTGCGCCTGGGGACGGCGATTTTCGGGGAGAGGAAGAAACCATGAGAATCAGTTTTCTTGGCGGCGGCCGCATGGCCGAGGCCCTGATCGGCGGTTTGTTGGCGCGCCAGGTGGCGAGTGCGCGCGCAGTCCAGGTGATGGATCCCGACGCGGTGCGCTGCCGGGCGCTGGAAGCGCGCTTCGGCGTGGCGGCGCAGACGGTGCTCGACGATGCCTGGTTCGAGACCGACGTGATCGTGCTGGCAGTCAAGCCCCAGCATTTGCGTGAGGCGGTGACTCCGCTCGCCGGCCGTCTGGGGCGGATCCTGGTGCTGAGCATCGCCGCGGGCTTGCCGCTTGGCGTGATCGGGCGCTGGCTCGGCGGGCACCGGCGGCTCGTGCGTGCCATGCCCAATACGCCTGCCCTGGTGGGGGCGGGAGTCACGGGGCTCTACGCCGACCCGAGCGTCGATGCGCTGGGGCGCGAGGAGGCCGAGCGCATCATGGCGGCGGTGGGCGAGGTGCTCTGGGTCGAGGAGGAAGGAAAAATCGACGCGATCACCGCCCTTTCCGGCAGCGGCCCGGCCTATGTCTTCGCCTTTCTCGAAGCCTTGCAGGCGGCAGGCGAAGCGCTGGGGTTCGACGCTGCCACTGCCCGCCGTTTGGCGCAGGCCACCGCCGCGGGCGCGGTGCGACTCGCCCAGGAGAGCGAGGAGCCGCTGTCGCGCCTGCGCGAGAACGTGACCTCCAAGGGAGGAACGACGGAGGCGGCGCTCGCGCGCCTCACCGAGCGGGGCTTTGCCGAGACTGTGCGCGAGGCGGTGTTCGCCGCCCATGCGCGCAGCCAGGAACTCGCGCGGCAGCTGGGCGAGGCGCCGTGATGATGGGCCAGCAGCTCTTCGATCTGGTGCTCGGCACCTTGGCGCAGGCCTTCACCGCCGTGCTCTGGCTGCGGGTGCTGATGCAGGCGCAGCGCATTTCCTTCTACACACCGCTGGGGCGTTTCGTGCTCGCGCTCACCGATTGGGCGGTGTTGCCGCTGCGCCGCATCTTGAAGCCACGCATGCGCTGGGACGCAGTGAGCCTGGGATTGGTCTGGGCGACGCAGTCGCTCTTCGTGCTGCTGAAGATGGCGCTCTTCGGCCAGCTCGCGCTCTTGCCGCTCGGCGGGCTCATCGGTCTGGTGGTACTGGGCGGGCTACTCGAGAGCTTCTACGTGCTGGGATATCTGCTCTTTTTCGCGGTGCTCTTCGCGGCGGTCCTGAGCTGGGTCAATCCGCGCGCTCCAGCCGCGGCGATCGCCGAGACGATCGTGGCCCCCTGGCTCGAACCGATCCGGCGCGTCGTGCCCGTGATCGCTGGCATCGACCTGAGTCCTCTCGTCTTTCTGTTGCTGTTGCAGGTACTGGCAATCGCCGGCGGGCAGTTGCGCTTTCTCTTGGTACGGCTGCTGCTGGGCGGCGGGCTGGGATGAATGAAGCGTCGCCCATCCGCCTCGAGCCCGAGGCGGTGACGGTGAGGCTGCACGTGCAGCCGGGCGCCAAACGCAGCCAGTGGGCGGGACGCCATGGCGAGGCGATGAAACTGCGCGTGGCCGCTCCCGCCGTGGACGGGAAGGCGAACGAGGCGCTCGTGCGCTTTCTGGCCGAATTCTGCGGCGTGCCGCGTGCGGCCATCGCGATCGTACAGGGAGAGACGGGCCGTGCCAAGCGCGTGCGCATCGCCACCTCCGATCCGCAGGCGATGGCGACGCGGCTTGAGACCCTGCTTTAGCGGCTGAAGACCGGGCGGCCGGCCACCAGGGTGGCGACCACGCGCCCCTGCACGCTCTTCCCCAAAATCGGGGTGTTCTTCCCCAGGCTTGCAAGCGACTTGGGTGTGACCTGCCAGCGGGCCTCGGGGTCGAAGAGGCAGAGGTCGGCCACCGCACCTTCTCCCAGATGGCCAGCGTCTTCCTGGCCGAGGAGCCGGGCAGGATGGTCGGTGATGGGAGCGAGCGCCGCGGCGAGGTCGAGCCCGCGCTCGCGCCCCCAGGCTAGCGTGAGCGGCAGCAGCAGCTCCAGCCCAGTCGCACCGGGTTCGCTCTCGGCAAAGGGGACGGCCTTGGCGTCGTCGTCGACCGGGGTGTGGTTCGAATCGATCACGTCGATCAGTCCTTCGGCCACGGCCTGGGCGAGCGCCGCGCGGTCGGCCTGGCTGCGCAACGGGGGGATCACGTGTGTGTGGGTGTCGAAGTGCCCGATGTCGTGTTCGCTGCAGGCAAGGTGCAGCGCCGAGACGCTGGCGCTCACGGGCAGCCCCGAGGCTTTCGCCTGGGCGAGCAGCGGCAGCGAAGCGGCGCTCGAGAGATGCTGCACGTGCAGCCGCACGCCGGTAGCGCGGGCGAGTTCCAGAAGCCGCGCCAAGGCGATCGTCTCGGCGCAGGCGGGAATGCCTGGCAGGCCCAGGCGGGCAGCCACTTCCCCGTCGTGCGCGCAGCCGGCTGCCGCGAGCCAAGGGTCGGAGGCGGTGAGCCATACGGGGAGATCGAAGGTCGCGGCGTACTGGAAGGCACGAAAGAGCGACAGGCTGTCGGCGATGGGCACGTCGGCCTGACCCAGGGCGACGCAGCCGACTTCGGCAAGGAGCGCCATCTCCGAGAGGCGCTCGCCCTTGAGTCCCAATGTGAGAGCGCCTACCGGGTGCACGTGGGCGAGCCCCAGCGCTTCGGAGCGGAAACGCAGCATCTCGACGAGGCCGGCTTCGTCGAGCGGGGGGTCGGTGTCGGGCGGGGTGACGACGCGCGTGATGCCGCCGCGCACGGCGGCCTTGAGCTCGGAGGCGAGCGTGGCGCGATATTCGAAACCGGGTTCGCGCAGCCGGGCGAAGGTATCGATGAGGCCGGGGCAGACGACCAACCCTTCGGCCTCGATGGTGTGATCGGCGTGGAAATCCGGCGCCGGGCCGCGGCCGACGATGCGCCCGTCGGCGATCAGCAGGTCGGCGAGCTCTTCTTGGCGACGACGGGGATCGACGAGGCGGGCGCTGCGGATGCGCACTCTCATGCTTGGGCTCCTTGTCCGGCGAGCAGGCTCATCACCGCCATGCGCACGGCGATACCGAAGGTGACTTGCGGCAGGATCACCGACCGGGGGCCGTCGGCCACCGCCGAGTCGATCTCGATGCCGCGGTTGAGCGGCCCCGGGTGCATGACGATGGCGTCGGGCTTGGCGAGCGCGAGTTTCTCGGGCGTGAGCCCGAAGCGTTGGTGGTACTCTTCCTTCGAGGGCAGCAAGGCCCCTTTCATGCGCTCGTTCTGGAGCCGCAGCATCATGACGACGTCGACGTCGCGCAAGCCCTGGCGCAGGTCGTGGAAGACGCGGGCGCCGAACTGTTCGAGCCCTACGGGCAGCAGCGTCTTGGGGCCGATCACACGCAGCTCGCCCACGCCCAGAGTGGTGAGCGCGGCGATCTCGGAGCGGGCCACGCGCGAGTGGAGCACGTCGCCGACGATGGCCACCGTCAGCCGGGAGAAATCTTTCTTGTAGTGCCGGATGGTGTACATGTCGAGCAGCCCCTGCGTGGGGTGGGCGTAGCGTCCGTCGCCGGCATTGACCACGTGGATGTGCTCGAGGCCGCGCTCTCGCAGGTGACGGGCGATGAGGAAGGGCGCGCCGCTGCTCGCGTGGCGGACGACGAACATGTCGGCGTTCATCGCGCAGAGGTTGTCGATGGTGTCGAGCAGCGACTCACCCTTGGTGGTGGAGCTCGTGCTGACGTTGAGGTTGATGACGTCGGCCGATAGCCGCTTGGCGGCGATCTCGAAAGTGGTGCGCGTGCGGGTGGAATTCTCGAAGAAGAGGTTGAAGACGCTCTTGCCGCGCAGCAGTGGCACTTTCTTCACTTCGCGTTCGGTGACTTCGAGGAAAGGCTCGGCCATGTCGAGGATCTGCAGCAGCACCTCGCGCGGCAGCCCGTCGAGGCTCAGGAGATGCTGCAAGCGGCCATGTTCATCGAGTTGTGGGTGGCTCATCGCGCAGGGTCCGGAGGGTGAAGAGGCCCGCTTCATTGCGGGCGAGTTCGAGCCGCTCGCCGGCAGGCAGCGGCTGGGGCAGGGTATGGGCCACGTAACGCGCGCAAATCGGAAGTTCCCGTTCGCCGCGATCGACGAGTACGGCAAGCTCCACGCGCGCGGGGCGGCCGTAGTCGAAGAGCTCGTTGATCGCCGCGCGTACGGTGCGGCCGGTGTAGAGCACGTCATCGACGAGCAGGATCCGCGCATCCTGTACAGGGAAAGGGATGTGCGAGGCGCGCACGCGCGAGCGGCCCAGGCCGCGCTGCGCGAGGTCGTCGCGGTAAAATGAAATATCGATGCTGCCGAGCGCCTTGGCAGGGGCGAGCTCGCGCTGCAGCCGCTCGGCGAGCCAGGCGCCGCCGGAGTGGATGCCCACCAAGGCGTCGAAGCGGTCGATGTCGGGGATGAGCTGCTCGCGCAGCCGCGCATAGAGCGCTTCCGCATCAGGGAATGAGTTCATACGGGTTCCTTGGGAGCGACGGCGTCGCGCCAGGGCGCGCCGTCGAAGTAACTTTGCAGGATGGCGCGCGCGGCGAGCGCGTCGCGCACCGGTTTGCGGCGGCGCCAGTCGCGGTGGCCGGCTTCCACGAGTTGGCGTTCGGCCACGCAGGAAGAGAAGGCTTCATCGACCAGCACCACGGGCAGCCGGTGGCGGCCGTGCAGGCGGCGGGCAAAGCGCTCGCAGCGCCGCCCATGCTCGTGGTCTTGTGCTTCGCCGGGGCGGCCGACGACGAGGAGCACCGGCCGCCACTCTTCGACGAGCGCAGCGATGGCGGCGAAGAAAGCGGGCTCGTCGCGCGAGGGAAGCGTGGTGAGCGGCACCGCCAGGCGCAATTCGAGATCCCCCTGGGCGAGACCGGTGCGGGTAAGGCCATAATCGAAGGCAAGCACCGTTCCGCGCCACGGCAGGGCGGCTTCAACCGTGTCCGGCATGGATGACGAGGTGATGAAGCGCTACGCCCAGGAGCGCGAGCGCCGCTTCATAGCGTTGCTCCGGCGCCACGCCGAAGATGAGTTCGGGGTCGGCCGGGACGGTGAGCCAGGCGTTTTGCGCGAGTTCCTGTTCGAGCTGACCCGGGGCCCAGCCGGCGTGCCCCAGGACGACGAGGAAGTCGTGCGGATCCTTGCCTTCGCCGATCGCCTGCAGCACGTCGCGGGAACTGGTGAGCGCGAGACCATGCGGCAGCACCGTGGTGCCGTGCCAGCTTCCGCCCGGGCGGTGCAGCACGAACCCGCGCTCGGTAGCCACTGGGCCGCCGAAGAAGACCGGCCGGGCGGCAATTGCGGGAACGGGGGGCGACAAGTCAATGCGCTCGTAGAGGGTGCCGAGCGTGATCTCGGTGGGACGATTGATGATCACGCCCATCGCCCCTTCTTCTGAGTGCTCGGCGAGATACACCACCGTCTGGGCGAAATTGGGATCGGCCATGTCGGGCATGGCGATCAGGAAATGATGCTTGAGGCTTACGCGGGATCGGCTCATGGGCGAATTCTAGCTCAATTCAGAAAGGGACGATCGAGCACGGGGGCACGAGGAGCGGCGTCGGGCGTACCTTGCCGCCGCTGCTGGATCAAATCATAGAAAGGATCTTCCGTCATGTCGTTTGGCGGAGGAGCTTCTTCGACGGGTTCAGATGAGGGTGGATACGGCGAGGGAGGCGGGTATTCGCTGTAATGATACTCGGTCTTGTCGTCGAGCAGCACCGTGGAGATCCCTTCGGGCATGGGGCGTTTGACCTCGGGTTGGCCTTGCAGTGCCGTCTCCATGTACTCGATCCAGATGGGCAACGCGGCGCGCCCCCCCGTCTCGGCCCGTCCGAGCGAGCGCGGCTGGCTGAAACCGAGCCAGCTCACGGCGACGATCTTGGGCTGATAGCCGGCAAACCAGGTGTCGACCTGGTTGTTGGTGGTGCCGGTCTTGCCGGCCAGGTCTGAGCGCTTGAGCCGGGCGCGCGCCGCCGCGGCCGTGCCGCGCTCGACCACGGTGCGCAGCAGCGAGTCCATCATCCAGGCGTTGCGCTCGGAGAGCACGCGGGGCGCGTCTTGCCCTGCGACCTTTGGCTGCACGCGCAGGAGCAGATTGCCTTGGGCGTCGCGGATCTCCTGGATGAAATAAGGCTCGACGAGGTAGCCGCCGTTGGCGAACACGGCATAGGCCCGCGCCATTTCCCAGGGGTTGGCGCTGCCGGCCCCAAGGGCCATCGTCAGGTAGGCGGGGTGTTTCGCCGGATCGAGCCCGAAACGGGTGATCCACTGCTGGGCGTAGGCCGGCGTGATGTCGTTGAGCACGCGGATCGCGACCACGTTCTTGGACTTGGCCACGGCGTCGCGCAGGCGCATCCAGCCTTCGTAGCGATCGTCGTAGTTTTTCGGCTCCCAGTCCTTGCTGCCGGTGAGCTCGGCGGAAAAGAAAAGGGGCGCATCTTCCACCCAGCTGCCCGGTCCCCAGCCTTTTTCCAGAGCAGCGGAATAGATGAAGGGTTTGAAGGAGGAGCCGGGCTGGCGCTGCCCTTGGGTGGCGTGGTTGAATTTCGTCAGGCCGAAATCGTAGCCGCCCACGAGGGCACGCACCGCCCCGGTGTCGGCATCGAGCGAGACGAGCGCCGCCTGCGCTTCGGGTAGCTGGGTGAGTTCCCAGCGCTCATTGGGCAGAGGACGCAGACGCACGACGGCGCCGGGCCGCAGACGCTGTTCTTCGGGGGCCTTGGCGCCGAGGCTGCGGCGCACGAAGTCGAGCGCCTTGTCGGTGAATTCCACGGTCTTGCCATGGCGCCAGACGACGAGCCTGCGATCGCTCGCTTCCAGCACGACGGCGGCGAGCGCCTCGGGGAAATCGGGGTAGGACGACAGCTGGGCATCCAAGGTATCCCAATCGCGCTCGGCCACCGCTTTGGCGTCGAGCATGCCTTCGGGGCCGCGGTAGCCATGGCGCCGGTCGTAGGCCAGAAGCCCGTGGCGCACGGCGGCCTCGGCGGCGCGCTGGTCGGCCAGGCGGATCGTCGTGAAGATCTGGATGCCGGCGGTGTAGGCAGCGTCCCCGAAACGCTCCAGCGCGAAGAGGCGCGCCATCTCGGCCACGTACTGGCCGACGCCGTTGCCGTTGATCGCGGTCGGATCGTTGCGATAGCGGTCCTGGGCGAGCACGATCGGTTCGGCCGCCGCCGCGGCGTATTGCTCTTGCGTGATGAAACCTGCTTCCAGCATGCGCGAGAGCACGTACTCGCGGCGTTTCTTCGCCGCCTCGGGGTTGCGGATGGGATTGAGCTGCGAGGGCGCCTTGGGCAGCCCCGCGAGCAGCGCCGCCTCGGCCAGCGTGAGCGCCTGCACCGGCTTGCCGAAATAGGTCTGCGCTGCGGCGGCGAAGCCATAGGCGCGTTGCCCGAGGTAGATCTGGTTGAGGTAGAGCTCGAGGATCTGATCCTTGCTCAGTTCGCGCTCGATCTTGAGGGCGAGCAGGATCTCGTAGAACTTGCGGTTGAAGGTTTTTTCGCGCGAGAGGTAGAAATTGCGCGCCACCTGCATGGTGATGGTCGAGGCGCCCTGAGCCTTGCCGCCACGCACGAAATTGACGAAGGCGGCGCGAACGATGCCTTGCACGTCGATGCCGGGGTGCTCGTAGAAGCGCTCGTCCTCGGCGGCGAGGATGGCCTGCTTGAGGTGATCTGGTATGACATTGACGTTTAAGACGACACGCTTCTCTTCGCCGAACTCCGCCAGGGGTTCGCCTTCGGCGGAGTAGACGCGCAAGGGGATCTTCGGCTGATAGTCGATGAGCTGATCGAGCGTGGGCAGCTGCTGCCAGGCGAGGACGATGGTCGTTGCAAGAATGCCACAGGCGGCGATTCCCAAGGCGAATAGGGCGAGTATCGAGGTTTTGACCCGAGACATGAGGGTGTCCGTAGAAAGTTTTTTGATTATACCGAGTGAAAGGGCGTTGTCCTTGGATGGATATGCCGATTATAATTGCCGCGCGACCGTGAGGCATGATGCCGGACAGGGGGCCATCGGATGATCTGGGACAAGTTGCTGGGGTGGGGGAGCGGTAGCGGAAGTGGGCTGATCGGGGTCGACCTTTCGGCTTCCGCGGTCAAAACATTGGAATTGTCTGGCAGCATCGAAGTTCCGCTCATCGAACAAAGCGTCATCGTGCCACTTGCCGAAGGGGCAATGGTCGACAACGCGCTGGTCAACTTCGATGGGGTGGCGCAGGCCTTGCGCGCCGCGATTTCCCAGCACCACGGGGGGGCGAAGCGGCTCGCCTTCGCCTTGCCAGATGCCGTCGTGATGATGAAGACGGTGACGCTGGCCGCCCTGGAGAGCGAACGCGAATTCGAAGAGCTCGTCCTGATGGAGGCGGCGCGTTTCGTCCCCTTCCCGCTCGAAGAGGTCGCGCTCGACTGGGAGATCACGGGGCCGGGCCATCTCGAAGAAACCGTCGAGGTCTTCATCGTCGCGGCCCGGCGCGACCGCGTCGATGAGCTCGTGGCGCTCGCCGATGCGGTCGGTGTGGAACCCGCGGTGGTCGATGTCGCCTCGCTCGCGTGGCAACGGGCCCTGGTTCGGGGTAGCGAGGAAGAAAGGTCGAAACGCATCGAGGCGCATTGTAATCTCGGGGCGAACCTCTTGGAAGTGTTCGTCTTCCATCGCGGCAGGCGCGTTTTCGATCGCACCCAGCCCGTGGGAGGGCAGCAGCTCGCCCGCGAATTGATGCGCCGCAGCGGCAAAACGGCTCAGGAAGTAGAGCAGATGACCGAAGAACATCGCTGGCCGGTCGATCTCCTCGGCCAGGTGGTGGTTCCTTTTTGTGACACGCTCGCCCAGGAAATCGCCCGGGCGCTGCAATATTTTTTTGCAACCCAGTCCTCGGATCACGTCGATCGGGTCGTCCTGGGCGGGGGCCTGGCGGCTTTGCCGATGCTCCCCGACGCCGTCCGGCAACGGGTGGCGGCTCCCGTCGAAGTGGCCGACCCCTGGAAGGGTTTTCAGGTCCATCCGCGCCTGCGTGACCGCCTTCGCCCTAGTCTCGCGCCGCGCATGGTCATCGCCACCGGTCTCGCCCTGCGGAGGTTCGATCAGTGACCCGTATCAATCTCTTGCCCTGGCGCGAAGCGCTGCGAGAACGGCGCCGGCGCCTGTTCTACAGCGGGCTCGTCGCCGCTGCCTTGGCCGGGGTGCTCGTTGGCATCATCGGCTCTCTCTACCTCAATGGGCTCATCGAGCGACAGCAGGAGCGTAACCGCTTCCTCACCGAGCAGATCGGCCAGCTCGACAAGCAGCTTGCCGAGCTCAAAGAATTGCGCACCCTCATCGATGGCATCGTCGCCCGCAAGAACGTCATCGAGTCCCTGCGCGCACGTCGCGTCGAGCCGGTGCTGCTCTTCGACGAGCTGCCCCGGCGCCTTCCCGAAGCCACTTTTCTCGAGTCCTTGGAGCGGCGCGACGCCCTCGTGACCTTGCGCGGCGTTTCCCAGTCGAACGCGCGCGTCTCCGAGACCATGCGCTCCCTCGATGCCTCGCCTTATCTCACCGACGTGCGGCTCATCGAGACCTTGGGCCTCGATAGAAACGGGCAAAGGGTGGTTCGGTTCGCCTTGCAGTTGCGCATGGACCGTCCCGTGATCGAGGCGATGGGAGCGGAAAAACCGGCGGCGGAGGGCAAACCATGAAAGTCGATGTGCGCTTCGATCTGCGGCGCGATCCGTTGCGTTGGATCAGGCAGTTCCGCGATCTGGATCCTCAAGATCCCGGCAGATGGCCGCCGGCTCCTCAAATCACGGTCATGGTGCTGCTGTTTGCCCTCATCGTCGCCGGTGCCTGGTGGTTTTTCTGGACCTCACAGGCCGAGGAGCTCGAACGTGTCAAGGGGCAGGAGAAAGAGTTGCGCGACCAGTGGTTGGTAAAGAAACGGCAAGCGGTCAATCTGCCGGAATACCGGGCCCAGCTGCGCACGGCCGAAGCCCAGTTCGGCGCCTTGCTGAAGCAGCTCCCGAGCAAATCCGAGATGGATGCCCTGTTGCAGGACGTGCATCAATTCGGGCTGAAGCGGGGGTTGCGTTTCGAGTTGTTCCGGCCGGGAGACGAGGCGCGGCGAGACTTCTACGTCGAGATGCCCGTGGCGATCGCACTCGAAGGGGGATTCCACGAGATCGCCGGGTTTCTCAGCGACGTCTCTTCCATGCCGCGGGTGGTGACGTTCGGCGACATCAAGCTCGCGCCGCAGAAGGACGTGGGCCTGAAGTTCGAGGCGACGCTGCACACCTACCGTTATCTGGACGAGGAAGAGCTCAACGCGGCCGCACCCAAGCCGGCGGCAAAAGGAGGGAAAAAATGAGTTTCCCTTCACTGCCTGCGTTTGCGTCGGTTTTGGCCGCATTCCTGCTGACCGGGTGTGTCGAGGCCCCTCCTTCGGACGTGACCGACATCCAGCAATGGATGGAGGAATCTGCCCGGGGGCTGAAAGGGCGTGTCCCTCCGCTTCCCGAAGTCAAGCCGTTTCCTCCGGTGGCTTACAAGGCTCAGGATTTGACCGACCCCTTCGATCCCGGCCGCTTGGCCCCGCCGGCGCTCAAGTCGGCCAAGGGAGGGGGCTTGCCCGCGCCAGACATGAATCGGCCGCGCGAGCCGCTCGAGCGTTTCTCGCTCGAAGAGCTCAAGCTCAGAGGGGTATTGCGCCGGGGCAAAGAGATCCGGGCGCTGATCGAGGCCCCGGACGGCGTCTATCCCGTCTCGGTGGGCTCCTATCTCGGACAGAATTTCGGTCGGGTCGTGGCGATCGAGGATACCAAGCTCAAGATCGAAGAAATGGTGCAGGATGCCGAACAGCGTTGGGTCAAGCGGCCGGTGGAATTGAACTTGGAGGGAAAACAATGATTCGCGAAGCTGGAGAAGTCCTGGGTTTCGAGCCCAAGAGGAGTGCCGCCGCACGCTGGCTGGGAATCCTCGTCTTGGGAATGTGCCTCACGCTGCTTTTGGTCGGCGGGCGTTCGGCCATGGCCGAGGAGAAGACCGCCCTCCTCAAAGACGTCTCCCTCGTCGAATCGGGACAGGGAGGGATGCGGGTCGATTTCGTCTTCGAGGGGAGCGTCGCCAATCCCTCGCATTTCGCGCTCACCAGCCCTTCGCGCATCGTCATCGATTTTCCCAATGCGAAGAGCCAGTTGGGAGCACCCTCGCGGGAGATCAAGCGCAACGGCATTGAGCGAATCTACGCGGTCGAGGCGGCCGGGCGCTTGAGGGTCGTCCTTGCCCTGTCGCAGCCGATGACCTACCGCCTCGCCCAGATCGGCTCGGGCTGGGGTCTCGAGCTCGAAGCCGGTACCGCCGCTCAAATGGCCAGCAAGGCGCAGGAAGCCCTCGTTCCCTACCAGACGCAGGCGGTGGGGCAAGCCGCCTCGTCGGGGGGTGGGGCCGTCGTTCCTTCGATCCTCTCGGTCGACTTCCGGCGGGGAACGAACGGTGAGGGCAAGGTGATGGTGCATCTCTCCACCCCTGAGATCGCGCCCGACCTGCGCCGTGCCGGCGAGCGCATCGAGGTCGTCTTCCCCGAGACGGCGCTGCCGCAGGAGCTCTACCGCCGCAGCGACGTGACCGATTTCGCCACGCCGGTGCAGAGTTTCCGCTTCGAGCGGCGCGGGCGTGATACCGTGCTCGTGATCGAGCCCAAGGGCAACTGGCAGCACACCGCCTATCAGGCCGACGCGCTCTTCGTCGTCGACATCCAGCCGGTTCAGGAAGACCCCAACAAGGTGCTCGTGGGCAAGCCCCAGTACAAGGGCGAGCGACTCACGCTCAACTTCCAGAACATCGACGTGCGCGCCGTGCTGCAGGTGCTGGCCGACTTCAGCGGCTTCAACATCGTCGTCTCCGACACCGTGCAGGGCACCATCACCCTGCGCCTGGTCGACGTGCCCTGGGATCAGGCCCTCGACATCATCCTGCAGAACAAGAAACTCGACAAGCGTCAGCAGGGCAACGTCATCTGGGTGGCGCCGGCGCAGGAGATCGCCGAGCAGGAGAAGGTGCGTCTGGATGCGCTCAACCAGAGCATCGAGAAGGGGGTGCTGGTCACCGAGAGTTTTCAGGTCAATTACCACTCGGCGGCCGAGATCTACGCCATGATCTCGAATGACAATACCGGCGGCGGAGGAGGGGGCAGCAACACGAAAAAAATGCTCTCCGACCGCGGCATGGCCACCTTCGACATGCGCACCAACAAGCTCTTCATCACCGATGTCGAAGAGCGTCTACAGGCGGTGCGCGAGCTCCTGAAGCAGATCGACGTGCCGCCGCGCCAGGTGGTGATCGAGGCGCGCATCCTCGAAGTGTCGTCGAACTTCAACAAGGAGATCGGGGCCAAGCTCTCTTTCGATGATGCACGCATCCGCAGTCTGGGGAATGGGGCGCTCTTCACGGTGGGTCCTTTCAACCGTCCCTTCTTCCAGCAGAATACCAACGTCGATGCCGGGCAATTCTCGACGTTCGCGCTGTCGATCTTCAACCGCTCGGCGACGCGCTTCCTCAACCTCGAGCTCAACCTGGCCGAGGTCACGGGCAAGAGCCGCATCGTCTCCAACCCGAAGATCATGACGGCGAACAACATCGAGGCGCGTATCGCCGTGGGACAGGAGATCCCCTACGTGACGACGGTGACGGCCAACAACATGACCACACCGAACGTGCAATTCAAGGAGGCGGTGCTCGAACTTCGGGTCACGCCGGTGCTTACGCCCGATGGCCGGATCCGCATGAAGGTGGTGGTGCATGACGACCAGCCGGATTATTCAAGAAGCATTCAGGGTAATCCGCCGATCCGCAAGCGTGAAGTGGTGAGCGACGTCCTGGTCGACAACGGGGGGACCGTCGTCCTCGGCGGCCTCTTCCAGGAGTCCGAGACCAACGGTGTCGATCAGGTGCCCTGGCTGGGCGATGTGCCGGTCTTCGGGAATCTCTTCCGCAACAAGTCGAATTCCGCGACGCGCACCGAGCTGATGGTGTTCCTCACGCCGCGCATCGTTGCCGAGGATCTGCGCCTGCGTTGAGTCTGCCGCGCCTCGTGCATGAAAGACCCGCCTGCTGCAGGGGCGGGTTTTTTTACGCCGTATGGCAGAGCTTTTTTTACGGTACACTAGCCTCGATCAACGAATGTGAGCGTATCGGGTGGAGCCCATCGTGTTCATCGGGATGATGGGGGCCGGCAAGACGACCTTGGGCCGCAGTTATGCGGCGCGGCACGGGCTGGCTTTCATCGACAGCGACCAGGAGTTGGAGGCGCGAACCGGCGTCTCCATCCCTACGATCTTCGCCGTCGAGGGCGAGGAGGGATTTCGCGAGCGTGAGGCGCGGATGCTTGCCGAGCTGCTCGGCCGCGAGGACCTCGTGCTCGCCACCGGCGGCGGGGTGGTATTGCGGCCGGAAAACCGGGCGCAGCTGCGCCGTCGCGGCATCGTGGTCTATCTGCACGTGCCACCGGAGGTGCTGTGGGAGCGACTGCGGCACGATCGCCATCGGCCGCTGCTGCAGGTGCCGCAGCCGAGGCAGCGCATTTTCGAACTCTACGCCCAGCGCGACCCGCTCTACCGCGAGGTGGCCGACGTCGTGGTCGATGGCGGTCGGCTGAAGCCTGCGGCCATGCTCGCGCGGGTGGAGGAGGCGGTGCGCGACTACCGGTCGGGCAAAGGGGAAGGGGCGGTGGTGGCGGAAGGAGAGCGGGATGCGTGAGCTGGCCGTCGATCTGGGTGAGCGGTCCTATCCTATTTTCATCGGTTCCGGCGTGCTTACGGCCCATGAGTTGCTGCTGCCGCACCTGGAGCAGCCGCGCGCGGTGCTCGTCACGAATGAGACGGTGGCGCCGCTCTATCTCGAGCGCGTAACGACTATGCTGGAGCGTCACGCCGTGCGCGTCGACTCGGTGGTGCTGCCCGACGGGGAGCAGTACAAGAACTGGCAGACCCTGGAGAAAATCTACGATACCTTGGTGGATACCCGTGCCGAGCGCACCACTCCCCTCATCGCCCTGGGAGGGGGAGTGATCGGCGACATGACCGGTTTCGCCGCCGCCACCTGGCAGCGCGGGGCTCCTTTCGTCCAGATGCCCACCACGCTCCTGGCGCAGGTCGATTCTTCCGTGGGCGGCAAGACGGCGATCAACCATCCGCGCGGCAAGAACATGATCGGAGCTTTCCATCAGCCTCGTGCCGTGCTCATCGACACCGATACGCTCGCGACCCTGCCGCTGCGCGAGCTGCGCGCGGGGCTCGCCGAAGTGATCAAGTACGGGCTCATCCGGGATGCTGCTTTCTTCGAGTGGCTCGAGGGGCACATGGAGGCGTTGCTCGCGCTGGAGCCGGGGGCCGTGGCCTTCGCCATCGAGCGTTCCTGTCGCAACAAGGCCGAGGTGGTGGCGGCCGACGAGACCGAGCGCGGCGAACGGGCGCTGCTGAACCTGGGACACACCTTCGGCCACGCGATCGAGACGGGGACAGGCTACGTCGGCTGGCTGCACGGTGAGGCGGTGGCCGTGGGGATGCTGATGGCGGCCGAGGTGTCGCTGCGCCTGGGCTGGCTCGACGAGAACGAGCTCGCCCGCATCGAGGGGCTCTTGATCCGCGCCGGCCTGCCGGTGCAGGGGCCGGGCTTGCCGGTGGATGAGATGCTGCACTGGATGGCCGGAGACAAGAAGGTGAGCGGCGGGCGCCTGCGGCTCGTGCTGCTGCAGGGCATCGGCCGCGCGGTGGTGACGGCAGAGGTTCCGCCGTCCGTGTTGCGCGCCGCGATCGAAGCGAGGAGCTGAGATGCTCGCGCCCTACGCCGTCCATGAAGCGGCGAGCCGCGGGCGACGGCACCCCGAGCCGAGCGCGGCGCCGCGCAGCGAGTTCCAGCGCGACCGTGACCGGATCGTCCATTCGAGCGCCTTTCGCCGGCTGGAATACAAGACCCAGGTCTTCGTCAATCACGTCGGGGATCACTTTCGCACGCGGCTCACCCATTCGCTGGAAGTAGCGCAGATCGGCCGCTCGATCGCCCAGATGCTCGAGGTGAACGACGTGCTGGTCGAGGCGATCACGCTGGCGCACGACCTGGGGCACACCCCTTTCGGGCACGCAGGACAGGAGGCGCTCGACGAGTGCATGAAAGAGGAGGGCGGGTTCGAGCACAACCTGCAGTCGCTGCGCATCGTCGACGAGCTCGAGGAGAAGTATGCCGAATTCGACGGGCTCAACCTCATGTTCGAGACGCGCGAGGGCATCCTGAAGCACTGCCGGCCGGAGCACTGGGCCCGGCTGGGGGACGTGGCCGAGCGGTTTCGCCGCGACTTGCGGCCCTCGCTGGAAGCGCAGATCGCCAATCTCGCCGACGAACTCGCCTATAACAACCACGACATCGACGACGGTCTGCGCTCCGGTCTCCTCACCTTGGATTCCCTCGAGTCGGTGCCGATTTTTGCGCGCACGCGCGCCGAGGTTCAGGCGCGCTACCCGGGGCTGGAGCGCAAGCGCCTCATCCACGAGACGATCCGCCGCATGATCTCGCTCATGGTGCTCGATCTCGTCGAGGAGAGCCGCAGGCGCATCGCCGAGGCCGATCCCGCCTGCGTCGAGGACGTGCGCCGCGCCCCGTCGCTCGTGCAGCATTCGAGCACGATGCGCGAGGAAGTGGCGCTGCTCAAGCGCTTTCTCTTCCTTCAGCTCTACCGTCATCCGCGGGTGGTCGACATGAACCGCCGGGCGCAGCGCATCATCCGCGAGCTCTTCGCCGCCTATGCCGCCGATCCTTCCTTGTTGCCCGAGGCGCACCGGCGCCGTTTCGCCGAAAAAGGCCGGCGCGCACTGGCCGATTACATCGCCGGAATGACTGACCGCTACGCCGTTCGCGAGCACCGTCGACTCTTCGGTCTGGAAGAGGCGTTCTGAGCCTGCCCGCCGCCTTTGACCATGCAAAGATCAGGGACAAATTTCTCGCTTGCCGATCTTGATCGGCGGGCACTTCGACGGTATAGTGTTTCGCCCGCTTTTTTCGGCGCCAAGCCTCGCCGTCCGTGCTCCATCCTCCGCGAGGCGCGGTTTTGCTGCGCCGGATCAGCGCACCCTTCTTTTCACACCCATTGGATCCGAGTCGAGGAAAGCCTGACCATGTCCGAATCGTCGCCATCTGCCGGTCTCTACCGTCCCGAGTTCGAACACGACGCCTGCGGCGTCGGTTTCGTCGCCCATCTGAAGGGCGTCAAGCGCCACGACATCGTCACCCAGGGGCTGGAGATCCTGAAGAATCTCGATCACCGCGGTGCAGTGGGGGCCGATCCCCTGCAAGGCGATGGGGCCGGTATCCTCATCCAGATTCCGGACCGGCTCTACCGCGAAGAGATGGCCAAGCAGGGGGTGACGCTGCCGCCGGCCGGCGACTACGGCGTGGGAATGGTCTTTCTGCCGCAGGAGACCGCCTCGCGCCTGGCCTGCGAAGAGGAGATCGAGCGGGCAGTGCGCGCCGAGGGACAGGTGGTGCTCGGCTGGCGCGACGTGCCCGTCGATCGCACCATGCCCATGTCCCCGGCGGTGAAGGCCAACGAACCGGTGATCCGGCAGATCTTCATCGGCCGCGGTCCTGAAGTCATGGTCACCGACGCGCTCGAGCGCAAGCTCTACGTGATCCGGCGCCGCTCGGCCAATGCCATCCGCGCCTTGAACCTCGAGCACGCCAAGGAATTCTACGTCCCCTCCATGTCGGCACGCACCGTGGTCTATAAGGGGCTGCTGCTCGCCGACCAGGTCGGCCGCTACTACCAGGATCTCGCCGATCCGCGCACTGAATCCGCGCTCGCGCTGGTGCATCAGCGCTTCTCGACCAATACCTTTCCCAAGTGGAACCTCGCCCATCCGTTCCGCATGATCGCGCACAACGGCGAGATCAACACCCTGCGCGGCAACTACAACTGGATGCGGGCGCGCGAACGGGGCGTCTCCTCCACCCTGCTCGGCAAGGATCTGGAAAAACTCTGGCCCATCATCTATCCGGGACAGTCGGATTCGGCCTCCTTCGACAACGCGCTCGAGCTCCTGGTGATGAGCGGCTATACGCTCGCCCACGCCATGATGATGCTCATCCCCGAGGCCTGGGAAGCGCACACCCTCATGGACGAGCGTCGGCGCGCCTTCTACGAGTATCACGCGGCGATGATGGAGCCCTGGGACGGTCCGGCGGCGGTGGCCTTCACCGACGGGCGCCAGATCGGGGCAACGCTCGATCGCAACGGCTTGCGGCCGGCGCGCTACCTCGTCACCGACGATGATCTCGTCGTCATGGCGTCTGAAGCCGGCGTGCTGCCCATTCCCGAAGAGAAGATCGTGCGCAAGTGGCGCCTGCAGCCGGGCAAGATGTTTCTCATCGACATGGAGCAGGGCCGCATCATCGACGACAAGGAGCTCAAGGAGACGCTCGCCAACGCCAAGCCCTACCGCGAGTGGATCCAGCGCATCAACATCAAGATCGATTCCCTGCCCGCGCCCGGCAGCGCCGCCGTGTATTCGGCGCAGTCGTCCGTGCCCATCCTCGACCTGCAGCAGGCCTTCGGCTACACGCAGGAAGACCTCAAGTTCATCCTCGACCCCATGGCCGAGAGCGGCGAAGAGGCGGTGGGGTCGATGGGCAACGACGCGCCGCTCGAAGTGCTCTCGGCGCGGCCCAAGCCCATCTACCATTACTTCCGTCAGCTCTTCGCGCAGGTGACCAACCCGCCGATCGACTCGATCCGCGAGCAGATGGTGATGTCGCTCGTCTCCTTCATCGGCCCGAAGCCGAACCTGCTGGAGCTCAACGAGATCAACCCGCCCTATCGGCTCGAAGTGCCGCAGCCGGTGCTCGACTTCGAGGCGATGGCCAAGCTGCGCGACATCGCCCGCTTCACCAAAGACCGTTTCCGCAGCCACGAGATCGACATCTGCTATCCCGTGTCCTGGGGCAAGGAGGCGGTGGAGGCGCGGCTCGCTTCCTTGTGCGCCCAGGCCGAGGATGCGGTGCTCAATGGCTACAACCTGCTCATCGTCTCCGACCGCAAGGTCGATGCCGAGCACGTCGCCATTCCGGCGCTGCTCGCCACTTCCGCCATTCACCAGCACCTGGTCGATAAGGGGCTGCGCACCCGCACGGGCCTGGTGGTCGAGACCGGCTCGGCGCGCGAGGTGCACCATTTCGCCGTGCTCGCGGGCTACGGAGCGGAGGCCGTGCACCCCTATCTGGCGCTCATGACGCTGCGCGAGCTCGCCAACGGCGACGAGAAGCAGGAGCAGGAGTACGTCAAGCACTTCATCAAGGCCATCGGCAAGGGCTTGATGAAGACGATGTCCAAGATGGGCATCTCGACCTACATGTCCTACACCGGTGCGCAGATCTTCGAGGCCGTGGGCATCAAGCAGTCGGTGTGCGACAAGTACTTCACCGGCACGGTGAGCCAGGTGGAGGGCTTGGACGTCTTCGATCTGATGGACGAGGCGATCCGCCTGCACCGGGCGGCCTTCGGCGAGAACCTCTTTCTCGAGAACCGGCTCGACGTCGGCGGCGAGTATGCCTACCGGCGCTTCGGCGAGGAGCACATGTGGACGCCGGATGCCATCGCCAAGCTGCAGCACGCCACGCGCTCGGGGCGCTTCGAGACCTACGAGGAGTACGCCCGCATCATCAACGACCAGAGCCGCCGTCTCATGACCCTGCGCGGCCTCTTCCGTTTCCGCAAGGCGGCGCAGCCGATCCCCCTGGAAGAGGTCGAACCGGCCAGCGAGATCGTCAAGCGCTTCGCCACCGGCGCGATGTCGCTCGGTTCCATCTCCACCGAGGCGCACACCACGCTCGCCGTGGCGATGAACCGCATCGGCGGCAAGTCCAACACGGGTGAAGGCGGCGAGGATCCGGCGCGCTTCAAGCCGATCGCCAAACCGACCCGGCTCTCGGAGGTGATCGGGCCGCATCGCATCGCCCGCGATCTCGAGCTCAAGCCCGGCGACAGCCTGCGCTCGGCGATCAAGCAGGTGGCCTCCGGCCGCTTCGGGGTGACGGCCGAATACCTCGTCAACGCCGACCAGATCCAGATCAAGATGGCGCAAGGCGCCAAACCCGGCGAGGGTGGGCAGCTGCCGGGGCACAAGGTCACCGAGTACATCGGCTTCCTGCGCCACTCGGTGCCGGGCGTCGGGCTCATTTCGCCGCCGCCGCACCACGACATCTATTCGATCGAGGATCTGGCCCAGCTCATCCACGACCTGAAGAACGCCAACCCGAAGGCCTCGATCTCGGTGAAACTGGTGGCCGAGGTGGGGGTGGGTACCGTCGCCGCGGGCGTGGCCAAGGCCAAGGCGGATCACATCGTGATCGCCGGTCACGACGGAGGCACGGGGGCTTCCCCCATCTCCTCGATCAAGCACGCCGGTTCGGCCTGGGAGCTGGGCCTGGCGGAGACGCAGCAGACGCTGGTGATGAACCGTCTGCGTGGCCGGGTACGGGTGCAGGTCGACGGTCAGATCAAGACGGGGCGCGACGTGGTGATCGGGGCGCTGCTCGGTGCCGACGAGTTCGGCTTCGCCACGGCACCGCTGGTGGTCACCGGCTGCATCATGATGCGCAAATGTCACCTCAACACCTGCCCGGTGGGTGTGGCGACGCAGGATCCCGAGCTGCGCCGGCGTTTCTCCGGGCAGCCCGAGCACGTGATCAACTACTTCTTCTTCGTGGCCGAGGAAGTGCGTCGCCTCATGGCCGAGCTCGGCGTGCGCAAGTTCGACGAGCTCATCGGTCGGGTGGATCTGCTCGACGTGCGCGAGGCCGTCGATCACTGGAAGGCCAAGGGACTGGACTTCGGCAAGGTGCTCGCGCGCATCGAAGCGCCGGAAGGGGTGGCCACGCGTCACTGCGAGACGCAGGATCACGGGCTCGACAAGGCGCTCGATCTGCGCTTGCTCGAACTCGCCAGGCCGGCGCTGGAATCGCGCAAGGTGGTGCACGCCGAGGTGCCGATCCGCAACGTCAACCGTACGGTGGGCGCGATGCTCTCCGGCCGCATCGCCGAGCGCTACGGCCATGAGGGACTGCCCAACGATACGGTGCGCTTCACCTTCCGCGGCACGGCCGGGCAGAGCTTCGCCGCCTTTCTCGTGCGCGGCGTGACGTTCGACCTGATCGGCCAGGCCAACGACTACGTCGGCAAGGGGCTTTCGGGCGGGCGCGTCATCGTGCGCCCAGATCCGGCCTTCCGCGGCGAGGCGCCGGAGAACATCATCGTCGGCAACACCGTGCTCTACGGGGCGATCGAGGGCGAAGCCTACTTCAGCGGTGTGGCCGGCGAGCGCTTTGCCGTGCGCAATTCGGGTGCGGTCGCCGTCGTCGAAGGCGTGGGAGACCACGGCTGCGAATACATGACGGGCGGCACGGTGGTGGTGCTCGGGCGCACGGGGCGCAACTTCGCCGCGGGCATGTCGGGCGGCATCGCCTACGTGCTCGACCTCGACGGAGATTTCGCGCAGAAATGCAACCAGGTGCAGGTGGCGCTCGAGCCCCTGCCCGAGGAGCTGGAAGCGCGGGCGCAGTCCGACTTCGGCCCCGAACTCGAGACGCACGGCTTCGTGCGCATCGACCACCTGACGATGGGCGACGAGCTCATCCTCAAAGGGCTCATCGAGCGCCATGCGCGCCTCACCGGCAGTCGCCGCGCCAAGGAGATCCTGGCGCACTGGAGCCTGTGGCGCGCCAAGTTCGTCAAGGTAATGCCTCATGAATATCGCCGGGCGCTGCGCGAACTCGCTGCCGCGCGTGCGGCCAGCATGGCCTGATTCTCTCTGGAGATTGCAAAGAAATGGGCAAACCCACAGGTTTTCTCGAATACCGCCGCGTCGCGGAAGCCTACGATCCGGTTCCCGAGCGGATCCGGCATTACAAGGAGTTCGTGCATCGCCTCTCGGAGGGTGAGGCGACGGTCCAGGGCGCGCGCTGCATGGACTGCGGCATCCCGTTCTGCCACAACGGCTGTCCGGTGAATAACCTCATCCCGGACTGGAACGACCTCGTCTATCGCAAGCGCTGGCGCGAAGGCTGGAACGCGCTCGATGCGACGAACAATTTCCCCGAATTCACCGGCCGTGTATGTCCGGCACCGTGCGAGGCAGCCTGCACGCTCAACATCAACGACGATGCAGTCGGCATCAAGTCGATCGAGCGCTTCCTCATCGATCTTGCCTGGGAGCGCGGCTGGGTGCTGCCGCATCCGCCCAAGCGCAAGACCGGCAAGAAAGTCGCGGTGGTCGGCTCCGGCCCGGCGGGGATGGCCGCGGCGCAGCAGCTGGCGCGCGCCGGGCACGAGGTGACGCTCTTCGAGAAGAACGACCGCATCGGCGGTCTGCTGCGCTACGGCATTCCCGACTTCAAGCTGGAGAAATGGCTCATCGACCGGCGCCTGGCGCAGATGGAGGCCGAAGGCGTGCGGTTTCGTACCGGCGTGCTCGTCGGGGCCTCGGATACCCCCCCTGCGATCCAGAATGCGGCCAAGAGTTTCGTCTCCGCCGAAGAGCTGCGCCGCGAGTTCGACGCGGTGGTGCTCGCCGCGGGTTCGGAAGTGCCGCGCGACCTGCCGGTGCCGGGGCGCGAGCTCGAAGGCGTCTACTTCGCGCTGCAGTTCCTCATCCCGCAGAACCGTGAGGTGGCGGGCGATGCGCCCAATCCGATCTCGGCCAAGGACAAGCACGTGGTGGTGATCGGCGGCGGCGACACGGGCGCCGACTGCGTGGGGACGGCGATTCGCCATGGCGCCAAGTCGGTGACCCAGCTCGAGCTCATGCCGCGTCCGCCCGAGCAGGAGGACAAAGCGCTCACCTGGCCGTACTGGCCGAACAAGCTGCGCACCTCGACCTCGCACCTCGAAGGCGAGGTGAAGCGCGAGTTCGCCGTGCTCACGAAGGCGTTTATCGGTGACGGTGGCCGCGTGCGCGCGCTGCGGCTGGCGCGGCTCGACTGGAGTGGCGGACAGATGAAAGAGATCCCGGGCTCGGAATTCGAGATCCCCGCCGATCTCGTCTTGCTCGCCATGGGCTTCACCCATCCGCTCGGGGCACTGCTCGAAGCCTTCGGGGTGGAAAAAGATGCGCGCGGCAATGCCGCTGCGCCTACCGAAGGACCAGGGGCCTACGCGACCAGCGTGCCGGGGGTGTTCGCCGCCGGCGACGTGCGCCGGGGGCAATCGCTGATCGTCTGGGCGATCCGTGAAGGGCGCCAGGCGGCTCGCGCGGTCGATCTCTACCTGATGGGCGAGAGCGTCCTGCCGGCCTGAGGCGGCGGTATTTGTTCCGAATCCCGAGGAAGCCGGCCGCCTGCGTGGCCGGCTTCGTTTTTTGCCGGAGTGAGTATGAACGATCGACTCTCGCGCAGCGAACGCGCAGCGGTGGTGCGGCTCGCGGCGGTGTTCGCGCTGCGCATGCTGGGGCTTTTCCTCATCCTGCCGGTGTTTGCCGAGTACGCCCGGCATTTGCCGGGCGGTGAGGACCGGGCAGCGATCGGCCTGGCGATCGGCATCTACGGTCTCACCCAGGCGGTGCTGCTGATCCCTTTCGGCGCAGCCTCCGACCGCTTCGGGCGCAAGCCGGTGATCGTCGCCGGACTCGGGCTCTTCGTGCTGGGCAGCCTCGTGGCTGCCTTTGCACCCGACCTGCACTGGCTCACCTGGGGGCGGGCCTTGCAGGGCGCGGGGGCGATTTCGGCGGCTGTCACCGCCCTGGTGGCCGATCTCACGCCCGAGACGCATCGCACGCGGGCCATGGCCCTGATCGGTTCGAGCATCGGGCTCACCTTCGCCCTCTCCCTGGTGTTGGGACCGGCGCTCTACGGCCTGGTGGGCATGCGCGGCATCTTCCTCCTCACGGGGCTGCTTGCTGCCGGCGCGGCGGTGATGGTCTGGCGCGGCGTGCCCACCCCGGTTCGCTCCGCCGTTGCTGCAGCAGCCCCGAGCACCTCGCTGTGGGCGGCGCTCAAGGACGCGCGCCTGCTGCGGCTCGATGCCGGCGTATTTTTGCTGCATTTCATTCAAATGGCGATGTGGGTGGTGGTGCCCAGTGCGCTGGTTTCGCGAGGAGGATTGCCGCTCGAGCACCACTGGAGCGTCTATCTGGCGGCGGTGCTCGTTTCTTTCGCGGTGATGGTGCCGGCCATCGTCTTCGCCGAACGCCGCGGCCACCTGAAGCCGGTCTATCTGGCCGCCATTGCGCTGCTCGCCGTGGTGCAGCTCGGATTTGCCTTGTGGGCGAACGACGTGTGGACGATCGGGCTGTGGCTCACGGGGTTTTTCGTCGCGTTCAACATCCTGGAGGCGACCCAGCCTTCCTGGGTGTCGCGCATCGCGCCGCCGGAACGAAAAGGGGCGGTGCTCGGCGTCTATAATACTTTGCAATCTCTGGGACTTTTTTGCGGCGGCTGGGCAGGGGGGCTGATCGCCCAGCACCTCGCACCGGGGGCGATCCACTGGGTGGCGGCGGTGCTCGCCCTCGCATGGTATGCTTTGAGCCTCGGGTTGCAGCCGCCGGAGAACCCGCGGGATTCCCATCATTCATGAAGAGGACGAAACGATGGCATCGGTCAACAAAGTAATTCTGATCGGCAATCTCGGCCGAGACCCCGAAACGCGCTACATGCCTAGCGGCGAGGCCGTGTGCACCTTCTCCGTGGCCACCTCCGAGACCTGGAAGGACAAGGCCACGGGCGAGCGCAAGGAAGCCACCGAGTGGCACCGGGTGGTGTTCTTCGGCCGTCAGGCGGAGATCGCCGCGCAATACCTGCGCAAGGGTTCCTCCGTCTACATCGAGGGCAGCCTGCGCACGCGCAAATGGACCGATCAGAGCGGCCAGGAGCGTTATACCACCGAGATTCGCGGCGACGTGATGCGCATGCTCGGCTCGCGCGCCGGCGCCGGCGCCGGAGCCGATGCGCCGATGGATGAGGGCGCCCCTTCGCCTGCTGCTGCGCCACGGCAGAGCGCCCAGCCTGCATCGGCCGCCAAAAAAGGCTTCGACAACGGTTTCGAGGAAGACGACATCCCCTTCTAGGATATACCTAAGCCATTACTGTAAACATAATCCCAGTATGCCTTGAGCGTACTGGGATTTTTTGTTGTTTACACTATTTTCTTTTTGGGGCTATACTGTTTGCTATCTTTTACCAAAAATTTCTGTAAACAGTGTCTTCTCGCTACCGTGTCAAGAATGTGATGCTCACGTCGGGTGAGCGCCTCCCTGTCTTGCTCGATCAGGATGGGCAGCCAATGTTCGAGCCCACCATATTCACACTGACGGAGGTGCGCGGAAGGAATATGGCAACCAATACCATTGGCATGGTTCTCCGTAGCCTGATGGTTTTCTATCTGTTCCTAGATGCCCGCAGCATCAATCTTGATGCGCGGCTCATAAGCGGCGAGTTGCTGTCGCTTGCCGAGGTCGAGGATCTTGCGCGTCTTTGCCGGCTGCCGCTGAATGAACTGGCTGCTCTATCAGGATCTGGCTTAAGTAAGGGCGAGGCCCCGAAGGTGGCGTCCCTTGAGAAGGTGAGAATGATCTCTCAGGAGCTAGTGCCTGCAGAGGTGGACCCGGATGTTGCGGCTAGTCGGCTGCGCTATATCAGGATGTATCTACAGTGGCTTGTCGGGGAACGCCAGAGCCGGCATGGCCTTGACCCGTTGGTGGTGGCCCGGCTGGAGGATTCATCCAAATTCGTAGCCAAAGCGATTGAGGCGCGCATTCCGAACAGGTCTGGGCGAGATATGCTATTCCACCGCGAGGGCTTGCCAGATGAAGCCGTAGCCGAGCTTTTTCGCGTCATTGACCCGCACTCCCAAGACAATCCTTGGCGGGATCAGCACACGCGCTACCGCAATGCGCTGCTTATCCATTGGCTCTTTCATCTTGGGCTGCGAATTGGTGAGGCGTTGGGCGTGAGGGTTGGTGACATCGTGGTTTACCGCAAGCAAGTCACAATCCACCGGCGTGCCGATGATCCTACCGATCCTCGTCGATACCAACCGCAAACCAAGACCCGAGCGCGG
Source organism: Tepidiphilus sp. HLB4 (assembly GCF_054823945.1). Classification (NCBI taxonomy): domain Bacteria; kingdom Pseudomonadati; phylum Pseudomonadota; class Hydrogenophilia; order Hydrogenophilales; family Hydrogenophilaceae; genus Tepidiphilus; species Tepidiphilus sp. HLB4. The sequence continues at coordinate 52,761 of NZ_JSYB01000008.1, forward strand.
GAGCTACCCCTCAGTGATGCACTGCTGGCGGAGACACAGGCCTACATCCTTAACCACCGTAGCGCCTTGCCTGGAGCGAAGAAACATCCTTTCCTATTTGTCAGGTCCCGGACGATTGCGTGGCACT
>NZ_JSYB01000072.1:0-950 GCF_054823945.1 Tepidiphilus sp. HLB4
GAATTTACAGAAAGGATGGTACACAACCCTTGGCAATCAGCCTGGAGGCCTCTTCGAGGACGACCGATGAGGCATTGAGGCTGGTGCCGGAGGATTGACGGTGCAGATCCTTGTGGGCGATGACCACCCAATCGACCGAGAAGAAGCCGGGATCGACCACGAGAACCCGCGCATCCTCTATATCGGCATCTTCTTGAGCGATGTAATCGAGGAGTCCGCCGATGGGCTGCGGGATGACCTTGACCCTCTCGACCGTGACGGTGCGCTTGGCGGTAACTTGATGCGTTCCCAGCATGTACTCGGCTAGGGCTTTTCTGCGGTTTTCGTCCAAGTATTGTGTCACCGGAAGCCCGGTGACGAGCATGTCGATCCTGTCCATCTCCGAAAGGAGAAGGCCGGCGTAAAACAACGCCTTGTAAGAGACGCTGGAAGGATAGTCCGCGTGCAGGGAACGGCTCCACATTTCAGCGCGATCCGGTGAGACCCCCGCAACGAACTCTTGCCCGTCTACCAGGACGTGCAGGAAGTCTTCGTGCGCCTTTCCATCGAAGCGCGACCCAAAGCGATCGGCGGGCGCCGCGCCCGAAGGGCGTAAGTATGTTCTTGGAGATTCGCCTTTATGGCCAAAGGCGAGTTTCAGGTTGGAGTACCCGATGTCGATACCGATGATATTCAAGTCAACCTCCTGTGAACCGTGAGTAAACAATTTTCAGTTCGTCTTGCCTCGACGCGATTCCGTGTACCGTCAATCAACTTCCAGATAACCGCTAGTAGCACCGGCATGATCGTCCGGCGAGCGAGTACCGCTAGCAGACCACTTGAGAACATATCAGACGTTCCGGTGAAAACCCGACCGAAAAGAGCAACAAAACGCCTTGTTTAGCGACATAAACCTTGTAGGTGTCGAGTTACAGTTGTGCGCTGCAATGCCTTTCCAGTCTGCAAAGGAA
>NZ_JSYB01000009.1:0-88453 GCF_054823945.1 Tepidiphilus sp. HLB4
AAACCGAAAAAATCTTGCACGATTGCAGAAGTTGACGCACAATCGAAGATGTTTAGCACTTTTTGGTGAAAATCATGGCGGAAATGACGGATACCGCGACGCAACCGATCGACAAAGCCCATCTGCGCGGGTGGTTCGAATTGCCGTTTTTCGAGCTGCTGCATCGCGCCCACGACATCCACCGGCGCCATTTTCCCGGCCACCGCATCCAGCGATCGGCTCTCTTGTCCATCAAGACGGGGGGATGTTCCGAAGATTGCGGCTACTGCGCCCAGTCGGCGCGCCACCATGCGCACTCGCGTGAGCCCTTGCTCGATACGCAGACCATCGTGCGTCATGCAGCGCAGGCCAAGGCGGCTGGCGCCACGCGCTTTTGCATGGGCGCCGCCTGGCGGGCGCCCAAGGAAAGGGACTTGGAGCGGGTGGCCGAAGCGGTCACGGAGGTCAAGTCGCTGGGGATGGAGACCTGCGTCACGCTCGGCATGCTCTCGGCGCCCCAGGCCGCCCGCCTCAAAGAAGCGGGGCTCGATTACTACAACCACAACGTAGACACTTCGCCGGAGTATTACGGCAAGGTGATCACGACGCACACCCTGAGCGATCGCCTGCGCACCCTGGAGGCGGTACGCGAGGCCGGCATCAAGGTCTGCTGCGGCGGGATCATCGGCATGGGCGAGACGCGCGAAGACCGCATCTCCCTGCTGGCGCTCCTGGCCGGCCTCGAACCGCAACCGGAGTCGGTGCCCATCAACCAGCTCATCCCCATTCCGGGCACGCCGCTTGCCGACGCGCCGCCCATCGATCCGTTCGAGCTCGTGCGCACGATCGCGGTCGCCCGGCTCGCCCTGCCGCGGAGCTACGTGCGTCTGTCGGCCGGCCGCGGCCAGATGAGCGACGAGCTCCAGGCGCTGTGCTTCTACGCCGGGGCCAATTCCCTCTTCTACGGCGAAAAACTCCTCACCACCGGGAACCCGGACGTCGCGCACGACGACGTCCTGCTCGAGCGGCTCGATTTGCGGCCGGAGTGAGATTCATGGAAGCCCCCGCTTTGTTCGCCCAGGAAGCAACGCAATGGGAACGCCGCAGCCTCGAGGCCGTATGGCACCCGTGTACCCAGATGCAACGCCATCTGCCTGCTGGCGATCCGAATGCCCTCCCGCTCTTGCCCGTAGCCCGTGCAGCAGGCCCATGGCTATATGGTTTCGACGGTCGGGCCTACTACGATGCCATCTCTTCGTGGTGGACCACGCTCTTCGGTCACCGGCATCCTCCCATCATCGCCGCGATCAAGGAACAGCTCGATACGCTCGACCACGTGCTGCTTGCCGGTTGCACCCATGCTGCCGCGGTCGAACTGGCGGAACGGCTGCGTGCCCTGACGGGAGGGCAACTCGGGCATGCTTTCTTCGCTTCCGATGGCGCCAGCGCTACCGAAATCGCGTTGAAAATGGCAGCCCATTACGCCAGAAACCGAGGATTCCCCTGCAAGACCGGTTTCGTTTGTTTCGCCGGTGGCTATCATGGAGAGACGATCGGCGCGCTCGGCGTTACCGACGTTCCTCTCTTCCGGCAGGCCTATGAACCCCTGTTGCGCCCGGCGACGATTCTGCCCTGTCCCGACGCCCGTCTCGGCCCCCCGGCACTCGAACGAGCGGTTTGCGCTCTACGGTCGCACCTCCAAGCCCATGCCGAAGAGGTGGCCGCGGTGATCGTCGAGCCCATGGTGCAATGCGCTGGCGGCATGATCATGCATTCGCCGGAATTCTTGCGCTGCGTGCGCCGTCTGTGTGACGAATACGGCGTGCTGCTGATTTTCGACGAAATCGCAGTGGGATGTGGGCGAACAGGACGCCTGTTCGCCCACGAGCACGCCGGCGTGCGCCCTGACCTGCTCTGCCTGTCCAAGGGAATCACCGGTGGTACCTTGCCGCTGGCAGTAGTGCTCACCACCGATGAAGTGTTCGAGGCCTTTCTCGATGAGCGCATCGAACGCGGATTTCTCCATTCCCATTCCTACACGGGAAATCCCCTTGCCTGTCGTGCCGCTTGTGCCACCTTGGCGCTCCTTGAAGAGCCTGGCATACCAGAAAGGCTGGAAGCGCTCGGCGCGGCCTTCGAACGCGCTTTGGCACCCATTGCGGCGCAACATGGGGCTGCTCACCTGCGCCGCTGCGGTACCCTCGTGGCTTTCGACCTACCCAAGGCAGCGGAGGATTTTCCACGTCGCGCCGCCGTAGCTGCGCTCGAGCATGGCCTGTTGCTGCGACCTTTGGGTCGGACGGTCTATGTCATGCCCCCTTACGAGACGCGTCCCGAGGAGGTGGATTTCGCCTGCGAAGCGATCGTGCGCACCTTGGCCGACGTCCTTTGATCCCTGCGTGAGGCCGTTGCATGCATGATTCGTCACCTTCCTTCGTACGAGGATGGCTCGCCGAGCGGCAGGATCGAGGGCTACTGCGTCGCCTGCGACGCGCGTCACCAGTGGCTTCGAGCGCACGCTTCGTCCATGACGGACGACAAGGAATCAGTTTCGCCAGCAACGACTATTTGGGACTGGCGCACCATCCTGCCCTCGTCGAAGCGCTGATCGAAGGGGCGAAGATCTGGGGCGTCGGTGCCGGTTCCTCGGCCTTGGTGGGCGGCTATACCGAGGCGCACGCAGTGCTGGAATCCGAGCTCGCTGCCTTCCTGGGGTTTCCCGCGGCCCGAGTCTTCACCTCCGGCTACGCCGCCAACCTCGCGGTGATTACCGCCTTTGCCCGCGAAGCGCCGACGGCCATTTTTGCCGACAAACTGGTTCATGCCTCGCTCGTCGATGCGCTGCAACTCGCCCGCGCTGGCGGCGCCAAAGTTCGACGTTATCCCCATGGCAACCTCTCCTTCCTCGGCCAATGGCTGGAAAAATCCCGAGAGCCGGTGAAACTCGTCGTCACCGATGGGGTGTTCAGCATGGACGGGGACATCGCTCCGCTGTCAGCGCTCTCGGAGCTGGCGCGCGCCCACGGTGCCTGGCTCATCGTCGACGATGCCCACGGATTCGGTATTCTCGGGCCTGCCGGACAGGGAAGTTTTGCCGATGCCGGTCTGACTCCTCAATCGCATTGGCTCTGGGGCGTCACGTTTGGGAAAGCGTTGGGTGCAATGGGTGCCGCCGTGCTGGGCGCAGAAGAGGCGATGCTCTGGCTCGATCAGGCCGCGCGGACACACATCTATACGACCGCCATGCCGCCCGCGCTGGCACACGCCGTGCATACCGCCCTGCAGCTGGTGCGCGAGGAAACGACGCGTCGTGATCGACTCGCTGCGCTCATTCACCACTGGCGCCAGGGAGTGGCCCGGTTACCGGCGATCGAGGTGATCCATGCGCCGGAACCGCCAGAGAGCAGTAGCTCGGCCCTTCCCCGCTTGCCGTTTTCTCGTACCCCGATCCAACCCTTGATCTTGGGATCACCGGGGCAAACACTCGCCATTGAGCAAGCCTTGGCGCAGGCCGGGTTTTTCGTGCCGGCGATCCGCCCGCCCACCGTCCCCGAGGGCAGCGCACGCCTGCGTTTTTCCTTATGCGCCGATCACGGCGAGGCTGAGCTCGATGCCTTGCTCGAAGTGCTGTCGCCGATCTTCCAGCAGTTCCCCACGGCAGACAAATGATGAACGAATGCAAGATGCCCATCCGGCGTGCTTTCACCCGACGGCGGCACAGCTATGCAGCCCACGACTACCCACAGCGACGCATCGCGGCCCACCTCGCCCAACGACTCGTCACCGTCTCGGACATGCCCGAGGGCTGGATCATCGACGCGGGCTGTGGCATCGGGCGCGATCTGCCGCTGCTGGCGCAGCGCTTCGGTCACGAGCGTCTTCTTGCCGTGGATTTCTCCCCCGAGGCCTTGGCCCTGATGCCGGCATCGGAAGTCACTCGCCTGTCGGCCGACCTCGAACTCCTGCCTTTGGCCGATGCCATCTGCGCCGGCTACTGGAGCAACTGCGCCTGGCAATGGACGCGGCCGCAGAGCGTTCTCGCACAGGCTTGGCGCGTCCTCAAAGCGAGGGGATGGCTATGGGCGAGCATCGTCCTTGCGGGCACGTTCCCTGAACTCGATCGAGCAGTGCGAACAGTGGGCGTCACGTCTGCCTTGGCGCGACTACCGGCCGAAACCGAGTGGGAGCACGCCCTTGGAACCCATTCGTGGTACGCATGCCGCTGGGAAATTCGCCATTTCACTTTTTATTATCCCGATGCAGAAACCCTCCTCCATGCGATTCGAGGCGTCGGAGCAAACCCGACGACACATTCCGGTTCCCCTGTTTGGACCCCCGGACGCCGGCGCGCACTACTCGATGCCCTGGAACGAGAGCGCACGGAAGAAGGATTGGGTTTGAGCTACCGCGTGGGTTTCTTGGCGGCCTGCAAAAAAGGAGGCTGAAAAACATGAATCCGGGCATATGGTTCCTCACCGGCACTGATACGGAGATCGGTAAAACCCATGCTGCTTGCCAGCTGCTCGTACGAGCACGCACCTCGGGGTGGCGCGCCGTGGGTGTCAAAGCCGTCGCCGCGGGCGTGGATGAAACGGGGTTCAATGAAGACGTAGTCGCACTCGCAGAAGCCGACAGCGTCGATCTTCCGGCTGCAGTGCGAAATCCCTACTGTTTCAAAGCCCCCATCTCGCCCCACCTGGCAGCGGCCCAAGAAGGCGTAAAAATCGACCTGGAAAAAATCGTCTCGGCCGTTGCCAAGGCACGCAGGTACGCCGATCGGGTACTGGTCGAAGGTGCTGGGGGGTTTCTCGCTCCACTTACGCCAACGCACACCATGGCCGACCTGGCAGTAGCGCTCGGAGCCCCTGTCATCCTCGTCGTAGGAATGCGCCTTGGTTGCCTCAACCATGCACTGCTCACGGTAGAGGCGATCGATCGACGAGAGCTGGTTTTGGCCGGATGGATTGCCAATTGCCTCGATTCTGAAATGGCCAGCCTCGACGGCAATCTCGCCACCCTACGGCAAACGATCTCAGCCCCCTGTCTGGGCGTGATTGCTCACGGCAGCAGACGCGACGACATCGGCTGGGTGCGCTGGCCCGATGAGCGCTGAATCACTCCGACTCCGTTCCTGTCTTTGCTTTTTGCTGGCACAGAAAGCGGCGAATCTCCCCTGCCATGAAGTCCGTCCTGCCCCAAAACGGGGCATGCGCCGCGCCTTCCACCGCGACGAAACGCCCCCGAGCAACGTGGTCCGCAATCCAACGACCGGCAATCGGCGGAATCAAACTGTCCGCGGTGCCATGGAATACCAAAACGGGCACTCCGAGTCCGAGCAGGGTGGCGCGAAGGTCTATCTCCTGTAGCCAATCCAGTCCCGTGGCCAGCGCTTCCGTCGAAGGAAAATCGTCCATCTGACGCATTAGCTGTCGGGAGATGTCTGTGGCCCTGAGATCTCCTCGATTGAAATCGACGATGAATCGGCGTAGAGAGGCAGCAGACTCCGTACACACTTGTTCCCGAAAAGAAGCCAAACGCTCTGGTGCCAAGCCGTATGGCCATCCTCTGCGACGGACGAACGAAGGGGTGGGAGAGATGGCCACGACCGCAGAAAAGACGTTCGGCGCCAAAGAGGCTGCCGCCAAAGCCAGCATGGCACCTAGGGACCAGCCCACAAGACACGCGCCTTCAGGGGCCTCGTTGCTCAATCTTTGTACCGCCTCGGCGCAGGTATCCGCCTTGGCTGTATGCCCTGGCAAATCGTGCCACTGGGCTCCGAGTACGGAAACGAGGCCAGCCAAAGGCCCCCGACCGAGACCCCAGCCAGGCACACACAGAATCGGTGTCACGACGTCTCCGCGGCCTTGGCTTTCTTCCTCGTCGCGGAGCGCCCTTTCTTCTCCGACGCCTCGCGCGGCTCGAATTCGAAGCCGATCTTGCCGTCGGGTTGGCGCACGAGGTAGGCGGAGAACTTGCGCCGCGTGCGCGCTGACACGAAGCCGGTGAGGAGATCGGTCTTGCCCTCGGAAAGGAGCTTCTTCATCTGCTCCGGCTCGATCGGTTGCTGCAAGATGGTGCGGCCGCTGCGGAAGTCGCAGGTCTTGTCGGGGCCGAGCGACTTGGTGCACACGTAGCTCGTGCCGTGCTCGACCACCGGCGCGCCGCACTTGGGGCAGGGCCCGAGCGATTCGCGTTCGGCCAGATCCGCCGGCACTTCCTCCGGCGGTTCGACGGCGAAGGCGAACGTAGGCTGCTTGGCCTCGTCGAGCACCAGCTCGGCGGCGAAGGGCCGCCCCAGGCGGCTGCGAAACCCCTCCAGCGGGCCGATTCGGCCTTGGGTGAGCAGCGCCTCGGCTTCGGGCACGTCGATCTGCCGGCCGGCGATGATTTTCCACATCGACCAGCCGCACTGATCGCATTGAAAGGTCTTGTAGGTTTCGCGCACGGTGCCGCCGCACTTGGGGCAGGGCGCCTGCAGGGTGGCGAAGTCGCCGGGCACGGTGTCGGATTCGTGGCGCTTGGCGCGTTCGACGATGTCCTGCGCCATACGCGCGATCGAGGCCATGAACTCTTCGCGCGCGAGCCGCCGCTTCTCCATCAGGGCGAGCTTGTGCTCCCACTCGCCGGTGAGTTCGGGCGAGGTGAGCGCGTCGATGCCTAAGCCTTTCAAGAGGGTGATGAGCGAGAAGGCCTTGGCGGTGGGTACGAGCTCGCGCCCCTCGCGCACAAGGTATTTTTCTTCCAGCAGACCCTCGATGATCTGGGCGCGGGTGGCGGGCGTTCCCAGACCCCGCTCGGCCATGGCCGCGCGCAGTTCCTCGTCTTCGACGAGCTTGCCTGCGCCTTCCATGGCGGAAAGGAGCGTGGCCTCGGTGTAGCGCGCCGGCGGCTTGGTGTGCAAGTCCTTGATCTCGACGGCCTCGGTATGAACGGTCTCGCCGGGGGCGACGGGCACGAGTTCCCCTTCGCCCTCGCCAGCGGCCCGTTTGCCGTAGACCTCGAGCCAGCCCGGGGCGACCAGTACCTTGCCTTCGGTCTTGAAGGCGTCTTCGCCCACGCGGGTGATGCGGGTGGTGACACGGTATTCGGCCGGCGGATAGAAGACGGCGAGGAACCGCCGCGTGACCAGGTCGAAGATCTTCTGTTCGGGTTCGGACAGCCCTTTGGGCACCACGCCAGTGGGGACGATGGCGAAGTGGTCCGACACCTTGGCGTTGTCGAAGATGCGCTTGTTGGGTTTGACCCAGCCTTGGGCGAGGATCTTGCCGGCGAAGGGTTGGTATTCCGACGGCAGCTGCGCCAGCACCTCGCGCACGGTGCCGATCATGTCCTCGGGTAGCGCCCGGGCGTCGGTACGGGGATAGGTGAGCGCTTTGTGCCGCTCGTAGAGCGCCTGGGCAATGGCGAGCGTGTTGCGGGCGGAGAAGCCGAAGCGGGCATTCGCCTCGCGCTGCAGGCTGGTGAGGTCGAAGAGCGGCGGGGCGATCTGCGTGCTGGGCTTGGCGGTTTCCTCAACCACACCCGGCTGGTCCAGGACGCGATCGCGGATGGCTTCGGCGCGCTCCCGCTCCCACAGACGGTAGGGGCTGGCGTGCTCGTCGCCCTCGGGCTTTTTGAATTTTTCGTCGAACCAGCGGCCGGTGTAGGTGCCGGCGGCAGCGCGGAAGGTGGCTTCCACTTCCCAGTAGGGGCGGGGCCGGAAGGCGCGGATCTGACGTTCGCGCTCGACGACCATGGCGAGCGTGGGCGTCTGCACCCGGCCCACCGTGGTGAGATGAAAGCCCCCCGACTTGGAGTTGAAGGCGGTCATGGCGCGCGTGCCGTTGATGCCGATGAGCCAGTCGCTCTCGGCGCGGCTCACGGCAGCCTGGCGCAGCCCTTCCATCTCCTCGGCCGAGCGCAGGTGGGCGAAGGCTTCGCGGATCGCCTGCGGCGTCATCGATTGCAGCCACAGGCGCTGCACGGGCTTGTCGATCTTGCCGTACTGCACGATGTAGTTGAAGATGAGCTCGCCCTCGCGCCCGGCGTCGCAGGCGTTGATGAGCCCGTCGACGTCCTTGCGCTTGGCAAGGCGCAGCAGGAGTTTGAGCCGGTCCTCGCTCTTGGCGATGGGCTGCAGCTCGAAGCGCGGCGGGATCACGGGCAGGTTGGCGAAGCTCCACTTGCCGCGCTTGACTTCGTATTCCTCTGGCGCCTTGAGTTCGAGCAGATGACCGACGGCCGAGGAGAGGACGTACTGTTCGGACTCCCAGTAGTCCTTTTCCTTGTGAAAGCCTCCGAGCGCGCGGGCGATGTCCTGCGCGACGGAGGGTTTTTCGGCGATGATGAGTTTCTTGCCCATGGGTTCAGTGCAGCCGCGGCGGTTCGGCGTCTTCGTCGTCTTCGACGCGCAGCAGTTCGTCGACGACGAGGGGATCGAGTTCCCGTTCATGCTGCCACAGCACCATCAGCGCGAGCACCTTGAAATCGTCCGGATCGAGCGGCGTCGCGCCGAATTCCAGGGCGCGGTCGATGAGGGTTTCGCGCAGCGCCTCGTCGATGGCGCCGTGGCGTTGCAGGAAGTAGACCAGGTTCTGCCCGGCGGTTCCCAGGACTTGCCGTTCTTCTTCGGTGAAGATGCGCACGCTGCCGCCGGCGGGCGGGATACGCCACGAAGGGGAAAGGGCCTCGGCGTTTCTGAGCGTGTCGAGCCAGGAGAGCGCCTCGTCGATCTCGTCGCCCTCGAAACCGGCATCGGCGAGCCGCGCGCGCAGCTCGTCCGGATCCTTCGGTGCCTCGTTGGGTCCGGCATAGTTTTCAAAGAGATAGACGAGGACATCGAACATGGAGAGATTCCTTCAGCGGGTGCGTTGGTAGCGGCCGCCCGGCAGGCGCACGACGGCGCCGTCGAGTTCCAGCGGCAACAGCATGGCCGAGAGTGCCTCGCTCGTCAAGCCCGTGCGATGCATCAGGGTGTCGAAATCGACCGGATCGTGCCCCAGGGCGGCAAGGAGCGGGTCGCTTTCGTCGGAAGGCGCGGGCGCGGGTTCTGGCGGAACGAGGGCGCCGGGCGAGGCCAGATCGGGCCATTCTTCGAGGAGGTCGTCGACGCCTTCGACGAGCTTGGCCCCTTCGCGGATGAGGCGGTGGCAGCCGCGGGCGAGCGGATTGTGGATCGAACCAGGAATGGCGAAGACGTCGCGGCCGAGCTCGGCGGCAAGGCGCGCCGTGATGAGCGAGCCACTGTCGGGCGCTGCTTCTACCACCAGGGTGCCGCGGGCGAGCGCGGCGATGAGGCGGTTGCGCCGCGGGAAATGGTAGGGCTGGGCCGGGGTGCCCAGCGGGAATTCGCTCACGATCGCGCCGTGCTCGGCGATGCGGTGCGCCAGCGCACGGTGCTTGGCCGGATAGACGCGGTCGGCGCCGGTGCCGATGACGGCCACCGTCCTTCCGCCCTCAGCAGCGAGCGCGCCTTCGTGGGCGGCGGCGTCTACGCCAAGCGCGAGGCCGCTCACCACGACGAGGCCACGCTCGGCGAGCGCCCGGGCAAAGGCGCGGGCGTTCTCCAGCCCGCCGGGCGTGGCGTGGCGCGCGCCGACGATCGCCACCGCGGGCCGGCCGAGCGTGCCGGGATCGCCCACGACGTAGAGCACGAGCGGGGCGTCGGCGAGTGCGAGCAGATTCCCGGGATAGGCGGCGTCGGCGAGGGTGAGGAGGTGATGACGAGCGCCGCCCAGCCAGGCGAGCGCCGTTTCGACCGCCTCGGCAGGAGGAGGCGAGGCGAGCGCCTGGGCGACTTCGGCGCCGAACTCGGCGCGCACGGTGGGGAGCGGCTGGGCGAGCACCGCTTCCGGCGAGCCAAAGCGCGCCAGGAGCTTGCGCTGGACCGAAGGCGGGAGCCGGCGCAACGTGAAGTCGAGCCAGCTCCTCGCTTCTTCCCGGTCTTCAGGGCGTGCGAGCGGCATCCCCGACACGGACCGGTTTCTCGGTCTCCATCACGAGAGCGTAGGACATGCGCTCGAAGACGCGGAAGACGAAGGCCACGCCGTAGCGCTCTTCGGGCAGGAAGACCTTGGTGTCGCGCTCTTCGTCGGTGACGGGGGGACGGATGCGCCACAGGGCGAGCACGTGGCCAGGCTCCAAGCCCTGCTGCTCGCCCTGGTCGAGCAGGACGACGTCGAGCCGACCGGCTTCGAGCGAGCTGCGATACAGGCGAACGATGCGCGCGTCGACCCCTTCGTCCGGCGCGTGGGGCACGAAATTGACCAGCATCTCTTTCTGCGAGGCGACGAGGGCGTCGCCGGCACGGACCTCTTCGTTCGTCTGCTTCAGGCGCAGCACGGTGCCGAGGCGAGGGTCGTCGTTGGGCTCGACGACGGCGGTACCGAGATCGCGCGCCTCGTAGCCGATGAGCGTCTTGCCATCGCGGGCATAGAGCGGCTCGGTGGGGCGGAAGAGCTGCACGAGCCGGGCATCCTCGGGCACGCCCACGGCAAAGGCCGCATCGCCTGCCCCGGCAATCCAGCGGCCTTCTTCCAGGCCGATGATGCGGCCGGAATTCTCCAGCGTTTTCTGGTCGATCACCAGGGGGCGCACGAGGAAAGGCTCGATGGCCGCGAGCGGGATGGAAGGAATGGCATCTTGAATGGGCTCATGGCGAACCTGGGGCGAGAGCTTCTCGTCGACCGGCCCCACGCGCTTGGCGGCACGCAGCACCCCGGCGGCGCGGTCGAACACCAGGATCTGGCCAGGATAGATGAGGTGCGGGTTGCGGATCTGGGCCCGGTTCATCTGCCACAGGTCGGGCCAGCGCCAAGGGTCACGCAGGAATTGCTTGGCGATGCCCCAGAGCGTATCCCCCTTGCGCACGGTGTAGGTATCGGGTGCATCGGGCGCGATGGCCTGGGGTTCCACGCCGGCGTGCGCGAGCGAAAGCGCACCGAACCAGACCAGGGCGATCGTGCCTATAATGCGAATCATCCGCTTCATGGCGAGGAACCTCACAGGGATGTCGGAACCGGGAGTGGGCGATCCTGTCTCACTGCCGGGGCAGAAGATATTGGCATTCTACGCGACGCATCGACGATTGGCAACGAGAGACGAAAAATATGGCACTACTTCCCATCCTGCATTATCCCGATCCGAGGCTGAAGAAGCGCGCCGAGCCGGTGACGGAGGTCGACGAGTCGATCCGCCGGCTTGCCGCCGACATGGCCGAGACGATGTACGCCGCTCCGGGAATCGGGCTCGCCGCCACGCAGGTCGACGTGCACAAGCGCGTGATCGTCATCGACGTGACCGAGGACCGCTCCGGGCTGACGGTGCTCATCAACCCCGAGATCCTGGAGAAGGACGGCGAGTGCGTGAGCGAGGAAGGCTGCCTGTCGGTGCCGGGCATCTATGACAAAGTCACGCGCGCCGAGCGCGTCAAAGTGCGGGCACTGAACCTGGAAGGCGAGACGGTCGAGTTCGAGGCCGAAGGGCTGCTCGCCGTGTGCATCCAGCACGAGATCGACCACCTCGACGGCAAGGTGTTCGTCGAGTATCTCTCGCCGCTCAAGCAGTCGCGCATCAAGGCGAAGCTCGTCAAGCGCGCCCGGATGACGGCCTGATGGGCGAGAACGTGCGCCGCGTGGCCTTCGCCGGCACGCCCGAATTCGCGGCGATCGCGCTGCGCGCGCTGCTCGCGGCCGGCTGGGAGGTGCCTTTCGTGCTGACGCAACCCGACCGGCCGGCCGGTCGCGGCATGAAGCTCACCCCGAGCCCGGTGAAGCAGGTGGCGCAGGCGGCCGGCATTGCAGTGCTGCAGCCGGCGCGGCTCAAGAGCGAGGAGGATCGCCGGGAACTGCTCGCGCTGCCCGCGCCCGACGTACTGGTGGTGGCGGCCTACGGCCTGATCCTTCCGTCCGAGGTGTTGCATTGGCCGCGCTGGGGCTGCCTCAACATCCACGCGTCGCTCCTGCCGCGCTGGCGCGGAGCGGCCCCCATCGTCCGGGCGATCGAGGCGGGCGATGCCGAGACGGGGGTCACGCTCATGCAGATGGACGAAGGGCTGGATACCGGGCCCATGGTGGCGAGCGTGGCAACGCCCATTGCTCCCGACGACACGGCGGGCTCGCTGCACGACCGGCTCGCGGCGCTGGGTGCCGAGCTGCTCGTGCAGGTGCTGCCCGAGCTGCCGCGCCACCTCGCCCAGGCTCGAGCGCAGCCGGCAGAAGGCGTCACCTACGCCGCCAAGATCACGCCGCAGGAGCGTTGGATCGACTGGTCGCAGCCGGCCGAGCGGATTGAGCGGCGGCTGCGCGCCTTCGATCCCCATCCGGGGGCGCAGGCGCTGCTGCGCGGCGTGCCGCTCAAACTCTGGCGCGGCCAAGTGCTCGAAGGAAACGGCACCGAGCCGCCGGGGACGGTGACCGCCGTCGGCACTGAAGGAATCACGGTGCAGACCGGCCAGGGGCGGCTGCTGCTCACCGAACTGCAGCGCCCCGGCGGCAAGCGCCTGCCCGCGGCGGAATTCCTGCGCGGTTTTCCGGTCTCTATCGGCGAGCGGTTCACTGTGGAGGGAGGCTGACGATGTACGGCAACTGGCTGAAGACGACGCTCTTGATGGCGGCGATCATGGCGCTTTTCGGCGCCGTGGGCATGGTGCTGGGCGGCAAGACGGGGATGTTGGTGGCGCTGGGATTCGGCGCACTCACCAACTTCTGGGCCTACTGGTTCTCCGACAAGATGGTGCTGGCGATGTACCACGCGCAGGAGGTCGACGAGACCACCTCGCCCTACCTCTACGGCATCGTGCGGGAGCTCGCCCGGCGCGCGGGACTGCCCATGCCCAAGGTCTATATCATCCACGAGGCGCAGCCCAACGCCTTTGCCACCGGGCGCGACCCCGAACACGCGGCGGTGGCGGCGACCACGGGCATCATCGAGCTGCTGAACGAACGCGAGCTGCGAGGGGTGCTCGCGCACGAGCTCGCGCACATCAAGCATCGCGACATCCTCATCTCGACCATGACGGCGACGGTGGCCGGCGCCATCTCCATGCTCGCCAACTTCGGCATGCTCTTTGGCGGACGCGACGAGGAGGGGCGGCCGGTCAACCCGGTGCTCGCCATCCTGGTGATGATCCTCGCGCCGATCGCGGCGGTGATCATCCAGCTGGCGATCTCGCGAACGCGCGAATTCGGCGCCGACGCGGGCGGAGCCGAGATCTGCGGCGACCCGGAGGCGCTGGCTTCGGCCCTGGCCAAGATCGAAGCGTACGCCCAGCAGATTCCCATGCCAACGGCCGAGGCACACCCGGAGACGGCGCAGATGATGATCATGAACCCGCTCTCGGGCGGCTGGCTGCAAGGGCTTTTCTCGACGCACCCGCGCACCGAAGAGCGCATCGCCCGGCTGCGGGAGATGGCGGCGCAGATGCGTCGCCGCTAGGGGCGATCGGCTGGTGCCCAAGGCAGCAGCAGCGTCTCCCCCTCCACTTCTAGGCGCCGTGCCCGCAGGCCATAGACCGCGCGCAGCCGCGCCTCGTCGAGCACCTCCAGAGGGGCGCCGGCCGCGAGGCAGCGCCCTTCGTGCAGCAGCAGAACTTCGTCGCAGAAGCGCGCCGCGAGGGTGAGCTCGTGCAGCGCCACCACCACCAGCCGTCCGCCCTCGTGTGCCTCGCGCCGCAGCAGCGCCAGCGTCTCCAGCGCGTGGCGCGGGTCGAGGGCGGCGAGCGGCTCGTCGGCAAGCAGCATCGTCGCCTCCTGAGCGAACGCCCGGGCGAGCGCCACACGCTGCTGCTGCCCGCCCGAGAGTTCGGTAACGGGGCGCTCGGCCAGATCGGCGGCGTCGACTTTCTCGAGCGCCGCGAGGCAGCGTTCGCGCTCGGCGCCGGTACGAATCCGGCCCGCCGGCAAACCCAGGGCGACGCAGTCGAGAACGCGCAGCGGCAGATGAAGGGAAAAGCGCTGCGGGCAATAGGCGATCACCGACGGCCAGCGTGGGCGCGGCACGCGCACGAGCGGCTCGCCCCACCAGCGCACTTCCCCTTGCTGCGGCCTGAGTACGCCGGCAGCCACCCGCAGCCACATCGATTTCCCCGCCCCGTTGGGCCCTACCAGACCGACGAGACGGCCGGATTCGCCCCGCCAGTCGATGCCGCGGAGCACGGCCCGTCCTCCCAGCCGCAGGCCGACGCCGGAGAACTCCAGGGCTAGGCTCATGGCGCACGCACCGCGAGTACCCGCCACAGGAAGAAGGGCGCCCCGACGAGGGCCGTGAGCACGCCGAGCTTGAGCTCCGCGCCGTGGGGATCGATCAGGCGCACCGCCAGATCGGCGGCGAGCAGCAGCACCGCCCCCGCGCCCATTGAAGCCCACAGCGTGCGCGCCGGATCGTGGCGCACGAGGGGCCGCACGAGGTGTGGTGCCACCAGGCCGACGAAACCGATGGAACCGGCGATGGCCGTGGCCGCCCCCACCGCCAGCGCCGCGCCCACGAGCACGGCCAGACGCAGCCGCGGCAGCGACACCCCGAGGCTCGCGGCGGCCTCCTCGTCGAGCACCAGGCGGCGCAGCGCCGTGCCTTGGCGCAGCAGCAGCGCCATCCCCAGCGCGATCGGCGGCAGCACCAGCGCGACGTCCTGCAGGCTGCGATCGGTCACCGAGCCCAGCAGCCAGTGCACGATCTCCATCGTCGCGTGCGGATTGGGCGAGGCATTGAGGATGAGTGAGACGAGCGCCGTGCTCAAGCTGGAGGCAGCCACGCCGGCGAGGATGAGGCCCACGGTGGAAGCGCCGCGCAGGGCGAGCAGAAGCACGAACGCGGTAACGAGCGCCGCCCCGGCGAATCCCGCCAGTGGCAGCGCCAGCGACCAGGCACCGGCCCACCCCCAGTAGAGCGCCATCACCGCCCCGAGCGAAGCCCCGCCGGTGGCGCCGACGAGCGCCGGCTCGGCGAGTGGGTTGCGCAGCAGGCTCTGCAGGGCCGCACCGGCCACGCCCAGCGCCGCCCCTACGGCGAGCGCGAGCAGGGTGCGCGGCAGCCGGATCTCCACCAAGACCAGGCGCAGGAGAGGGTCGCCCGCCCAGACGCCGCGCCACCAGGCAAGCGGCGAGAGCTCGAGATAGCCCAGCGTGAGCGAGGCGAGCACGAGCAAGCCCACCAGCAAGAGCAGCGCCGGGGCGAGTAACACTTCCCTCATCGCAGCCGCTCCAGCGCCTCGAACGACCAAGGGCCGGCGCAGGTGATCGCCCAGCTCGGCAGCCAGTGCGGTTCGCCGGCCTGGCGCCGCAGCGCCGGATGCGCGAGCAGGCGCTCGCCCAGGGTCGGGGTGTCGTTTTGATAGACGGTGCGCCACCAGCGCGTCGGGCGGGCGGCCAATGCCCGCTCGAGCGGCAGATCGCCATGGCCGATGAGTCCGGCACGCTCGGCGGCGTTGATGCCCCCGCTGCGCTCGATGAGCTCACCCACCCATGTGCCGCGCCCGGCGCTGTAGCCGCCCTGGAGATAATAGAGGATGACCGGTGTCTCGCCCTCCACGCCCAAGGGACGCGCGAGCGCATCCAGCCGTGTTTCCAGGGCTGCGGCGCGCTCCGGCTCGTGCACCAACCGGCCGAGGGTACGAATCGCATCCCGCAGCGCATCCAGCGATTCGACGTACGGCAGCGTATAGACGGGAAGCCCCAGTCGTTCGAGGAGCGTTCGCGTGGCCGCGGCCGAGAACGGCCCGAAGACGACCAGATCCGGCCGAAGCGCAAGGATCTCTTCGGCCGAACCGCGGATCGCCGGTTTGTCGGCCCCCAGCGTCGGGTCCGGAGCGAGATCGGCGCGGCGCGACAGCGTCGTGATGGCGATGACGCGCTCGGGAGCGAGCCGCAGCAGCAGCTGGTCGGCGCACAGATTCACCGAGACGACACGCCGCGGCCCTTCCTGCGCCTGGGCCACGCAGGCAAAGAAGGCCACTATCACGAACAACTGGCGATGCCATACACGCGGGGTCTTCATCTCTCCGCGCGATCGACCACCACGCAATGGCGCTGCCGCCCCAGACCTTCCACTTCCAGCGTCACTTCGTCGCCGGGGCGCAGGAAACGCGGCGGTTTCTGACCCAGGCCAACCCCGGCGGGCGTGCCGGTGGCGATGACGTCGCCCGGCAGCAGCGTCATGAACTCGGACAGGTGACTCACGAGGGTGGCCACGTCGAAGATCATCTCGGCGGTGTTGCCGTCCTGCATGCGCTCGCCGTTCACCTCGAGGCGGATGGCGAGCGCCTGCGGGTTGGGCACTTCGTCGGCGGTGACGAGCCAGGGGCCCAGCGGACCGAAGGACTCGTAACTCTTGCCCTTGATCCACAGCCCGCCGCGGTTCATCTGGAAATCGCGCTCCGAGCCGTCGAGCACGGTGCAATAGCCGGCGATGCAGGCGCGCGCCTCGGCCGGCGAGACGCGCTTGGCGCGACGGCCGACGACCACGCCCAGCTCCGCCTCCCAGTCGAGTTTCTGCGCTCCGGGCGGGCAAAGGAATGGATCGTCCGGGCCGCAGATGCAGCTCGTGGCTTTCATGAAGACGACCGGTTCGCTCGGGATGGGCAGGTTCGCCTCCTGCGCGTGGTCGCGGAAATTGAGCCCAATGGCGTAGAAATTGCCCACGCCGGCCAGCGGCGACCCCAGGCGCACGTCGGGTGAGACCGGCGGCAGCGAGAAGGGGGCGAGCGCGCGCAGGGCGGCGAGCACCGCCGCGTCGGCGAGGAGCGCCCCGTCGATGTCGCGCACATGGGCCGAGAGGTCGCGCAGGCCGCCGAGGGGGTCGATCAGGCCGGGGCGTTCCTGACCAGGGAGGCCGAAACGGATGAATTTCATGGTGTCTTTCCTGAGAACGAGGGGTTTGGCAGCGCGGCGCCCAACAAATCGTATCATGCAGCCGCGGCCGGTGCGCAGCGCGTACAATCACGCCCCGTAGGTTCGATCCCGTTGCCAGAGCCGCCTGATCCCTCCATGGAGCCGACCATCCCGCTCTTCCGGTTTCCCACGCGCACAGCGGCGCTCTTGGCCGCCTGTGTGTGCGCGGCCTGCGCCATCGTCACGGTGCCGCCGCAGGCGCCACCTCCGCCGGCGGCGTTTCGTCAGGCCGCACCGGAGGCGGACGAGGCCGAGCTCACCCAATGGTGGCGCCATTTCGCCGACCCCGTGCTCGAGGAGATCGTGGCCAAGGTGCGCCGCGACAATCTCGACCTCGAAGCGGCGCTCGCGCGCCTGGCCCAGGCGCGGGCGCAGCGGCGCGCCACCGCCGCCGATCTCGGCCCCACCATCACCGGCAGCGGCAGCGCCGCGCGCAACCGCACGAGCGCCGAAACGGGCATGGGAACGATCGAAAACCAGTTCCAGGTCGGCTTCGACGCGCAATGGGAGCTCGACGTCTTCGGCGGGCGGCGGGCAGCGCTGCGCGCGGCCGAGGCGCAGCAGACGGCAGCCACCTATGATCTGGCCGACGTGCTGGTGAGCACCACGGCCGAAGCGGCGCAATCCTGGTTCGACGCGCGCACGGCGCAGGCGCGCCTCACCTTGCTCGACGCGCAGCTCGTGGTGCTCGAGCGCAGCCTGGCGCTCGCCCAGGCCAAGGCCGCCGCGGGCCTGGTGAGCGAGCTCGACGTGCGTCAGGCCCAGACTCTGCTCGCGCAGACCCGGGCGCAGCGCGCCGCGCTCGCCCAGGGCCGGGAGAGCGCCCTGAATGCGCTCGCGCTGCTCGCCGGAGAAGCCCCGGGTTACTGGCACGAGCGACTCACGCGCGACCAGCCGCCAGGGCCGCCGCCCGCCGCCGCGGGGGCCGAACCGCCGGAGCTCGCCTATCTCGCACCCTGGGTGACGCGCCTGCCGCCCCTGCCCGCGGCCGGCATTCCCGCCGACGTGCTGCGCCGCCGCCCCGACGTACGCCGCAGCGAGGCGCAGCTCGCCGCCGCCGCCGCGCAGCGCGACGTGGCCGACGCCGCGCGCTACCCGAGCTTCCCCTTGAGCGGCAGCCTGGGCCTTACCGCGCTCACCGCAGGCGATCTGTGGCAGGCGAGTGCACGCACCTGGAGCCTCGCGTTCGCGCCGCTCGCCACCCTCTTCGATGGCGGCAAGCTGTCGGCGCAGCTGGAGGCGAGCGAAGCGCAGCTCATGCAAAGCTTTGCCGACTACCGCAAGAGCGTGCTCAGCGCCCTGAGCGAGGTGGAGAACGCCCTCCTCACGCTCCAGGAAGACGACCGCCGCCTGGACGACCTGCGACAGGCAGCCGACAGCGCCCGCGCGAGCGTGGAGCTGGCGCTCGCGCAATACCGCTCGGGCCTGACCGACTACACCGTGCTCATCGACACGCAGCGCACCTGGCTCTCGGCCACCGACGCGTTCGTCGCGCAGCAAGGACAGAACGCCGGCGACCGCGTTCGTCTCTACAAGGCGCTCGGCGGCGGCTGGCCGGGCGAGGCGCCGCAGGAGGAAACCGTCCGATGAACGAAACTGCTCCCAACTCCGCCGACGCCGTGCTCGACACCTCGCATCTGCGCGCCGAACTCGCGCGCCTACGCCGGCGGCGGCGCATCATCCTCGCCGGCGGGCTCCTCGTCCTGCTGCTGGCTGCCGGCCTGTGGTTCGTCGGCAAGCGCGGCGGGGAACCGGTGAGCGTGCGCTACCTCACCGACGCGGCCCAGCGCGGGGATCTGTCGATCACCGTCACTGCCACCGGCAACCTCAGCCCGACCAACCAGGTCGACGTCGGCGCCGAGATCTCCGGCACGATCCGCGAGGTCTACGTCGATTTCAACGATCCGGTCAAGGTCGGCCAAGTGCTCGCCCGGCTCGATACGCGCAAGCTCGAGGCGCAGCGCGTGCAGGCCGAAGCGAATCTCGCCCTGGCGCGCGCCAAAATCCCGCAGCTCGAAGCCACCCTGACGGAAGCCCGGGCCAAGCTGCAGCGCCTGCAGCACGCCGGCAAGCTCAGCGCCGGTCAAGCCGTGGCGCAACAGGATCTGGACAGCGCCGCCGCGAACGTCGCCCGCGCCGAAGCGGAGCTGCTGCAAGCCAAAGCCGAAATCAAGGCCAGCGAAGCGCAGCTCACCTCCATCCTCACCGATCTCGACAAATCCGTCATTCGCAGCCCCATCGGCGGCGTGGTGCTCAAACGCAGCATCGACCCTGGGCAGACGATTGCCGCCTCGCTGCAGACGCCCGTGCTCTTCACCCTGGCCGAGGATCTCGCCCAGATGGAGCTTTTGGCCGACGTCGACGAGGCCGACGTGGGCAAGGTAGCCGAAGGGCAGAGCGTGAGCTTTACCGTAGACGCCTATCCCGACCAGCCCTTTAGCGGCCGGGTAAAACTCGTGCGCTACGGTTCGGAACTGGTCAACGGCGTGGTCACCTACAAGACCGAAATCACCGTGGGCAACCCCGAGCTCAAGCTGCGCCCGGGCATGACCGCCACCGCCGAGATCCTCAGCCAGCACCTGGAAGGCGTCCTGACGATCGCCAACGCCGCGCTGCGCTACCGCCCGCCCGAGGCGGCGCCCAAACCGGCCGCGGGCAGCGGCGGGCTGGGCGCACTCTTCCGCCCCCCCTTTCCCGCTGCGCCTACGCCACCGCCCGAGAAGAAGACGCGCGAAGAAGCCACGATCTGGGTGCTCGGCGAGGACGGAGCCCCCGCCCCCGTGCGCGTACGGCTGGGCCCTTCGGACGGGCGGCGCACCCAGGTCCTGGAAGTGCGCTCCGGCAAGCTCGAACCGGGCACGCCGGTCATCACCGCCACGGAGCGCCCCAAGTCATGAACGGGCCGCAACGAGAGGGAGCGCCGTCCACCCGCGCGCCGCTCATCCGCTTGCGCGGCGTCGAGCGCGTCTATGGTCAGGGCGACGCGCGCGTCGTCGCGCTGGGCGGCATCGACCTCGACGTCTGGCCGGGCGAGTTCGTCGCCCTCATGGGACCGAGCGGTTCGGGCAAATCGACCACCATGAACATCCTCGGCTGCCTCGACACCCCCACCCGCGGCAGCTACCGGCTCGGCGACGTCGAAGTCACCGAACTCGACAACGACGGACGGGCGCTGCTGCGCCGCCATACCCTGGGTTTCGTCTTCCAGGGCTTCCACCTGCTGCCGCGCGTCACGGCCCAAGAAAACGTCGAACTGCCCCTCGTCTATCAGGGAGTACCGGCCCACGAACGGCGCCTGCGCGCGCGTGAGGCGCTCGCGCAGGTCGGGCTTTCCGGCCGCGAGCACCACGTGCCGAGCGAACTCTCCGGTGGGCAGCAGCAGCGCGTGGCGATTGCCCGGGCCATCGTCGCCCAGCCAAAAGTCTTACTCGCCGACGAGCCCACCGGCAACCTCGACTCCGCCCGCAGCCACGAGATCATGGCGCTCATCACCCGGTTCAACCGCGAACGGCACCTCACCATCGTCATGGTGACGCACGAACCGGACATCGCTGCCTACGCCCAGCGCGTGGTGCACTTCCGCGACGGGCACGTCGAGCGCATCGACGGCGCTGGGGAGGCGGCCTGATGCTGGGCAATGCGCTGCGCGAAGCGATCCGCTCGCTGGGCAGGAACGCCCTGCGCTCCTTTCTCACCGTGCTCGGCATCGTCATCGGCGTGGGCGCGGTGATCGCCATGGTCACGCTCGGACGCGGCGCCACCCAGGCGGTCTCCGACCAGATCTCGTCGCTGGGCAGCAACATCGTCTTCCTGCGGCCTTCGCGCGGCTTCGGCCCGGGGCAGAACGTCGTTCCCTTCAAGGTGGAGGACGCGCTGGCGATCGCCCGCGAAGTGCCCGGCGTGGCCTGGTCGACGCCGGTGTCGCTGCGCACCCTCACCGTGGTGGCCGGCAACCAGAGCTGGAGCACCACCGTGGTCGGGGCGGGCGAGGGATACCTCGAAGCGCGGCGCTGGGAAATCGTCAAGGGCCGCGGCTTTACGCCGAGCGAACTGCGCGCCGGCGTGGCTTCCTGCATCGTCGGGCAGACGGTGGCGCGCGAGCTCTTCGGCAGCGAAGATCCCATCGGCCAGCGCATGCGCGTGGACAAATTCTCCTGCGAGATCATCGGTCTGCTGGATGCAAAAGGCCAGAGCGCCATGGGCACCGATCAGGATGACATCGTAATCATCCCCTTGCGTACCTACCAGCGGCGCATCTCCGGCACCACCGACGTGGACTCCATCCAGCTCTCGCTTGCCGACGGCATCGACAACGAGCGCGTGCTCGCGGACATCCGGCTCGTGCTGCGCGAGCGCCGGCACCTCTCGGCCAACATGGAGGACAACTTCCGCCTCATCGACTCCAAGGAGATCGAGCGCACGCTCACCAGCACCACGCGCATGCTCACGGTGCTGCTCGGGGCGGTGGCCGGCATCAGCCTGCTGGTGGGCGGCATCGGCATCATGAACATCATGCTGGTGTCGGTGACCGAGCGCACGCGCGAAATCGGCATCCGCCTGGCGATCGGCGCGCGCGCCGCCGACGTCATGCTGCAGTTCCTGGTCGAAGCCGTGGTGCTCGCGCTGCTGGGCGGGGCCATCGGCATCACGCTCGCGCTCGTCTTCTCGCTCGTGGCCGCGCAGAAACTGGGATTCCCCTTCTCGCCGGATTACGGCATCGTGCTGATCGCCGCACTCTTCTCGGGCGCCATCGGTATCGTCTTCGGTTTCTTCCCGGCGCGCCGCGCCGCCCGGCTCGATCCGATCGAGGCGCTGCGGCACGAGTAGGGCGACCGCGCTGAAACCGGCGGCGCACGCGGCGCATTTTGTGCGATAATTCGATCTTACCTTCCCGCGCCCGTAGCTCAGGGGATAGAGCGTTGGCCTCCGAAGCCAAAGGTCGCAGGTTCGATTCCTGCCGGGCGCGCCACTTCTCGATTTACCCCTCTCCTCCTTCCCCCTCTCGCTTTTCCCCGAACGAAAGGCGTCATCCCCTCGATACCTACAAAAAAGCCGACCGGTTTCCCGATCGGCCACCGCAGCATATCCTGCGCAAGGAGTGATCATTCGAGCAGGCTGCGCAGCATCCAGGCGTTCTTCTCGTGGATCTGCATGCGCTGCGTGAGCAGATCGAGTGTGGGCTGGTCGTTGGCCTTCTCGGCCACGGGCAGCGTCTCGCGTGCCGTACGCACCACCGTCTCCTGCCCCTTGATGAGATAGCGGATCATGTCCTCGGCCTTGAGACCGGGCTTGGGCTCCTCGAGCCGGGTGAGTTCGAGAAACTCGGCGTAGGTTCCGGGTGCCGGGTACCCCAAGGCGCGGATGCGCTCGGCGATGTCGTCCACCGCCGTGGCGAGCTCGGTGTACTGCTGCTCGAACATCAGGTGTAGGGTGTTGAACATCGGCCCCGTCACGTTCCAGTGGAAGTTGTGCGTAGCCAGGTACAGCGTGTAGGAATCGGCCAAGAGCTTGGCGAGCCCCTCGGCGATCTTCTTGCGGTCTTTTTCGTCGATGCCGATGTCGATGGCGGTACTGTCTTGCCCTTTGCTCATGCTTCTCTCCTTGAAGGAACCTGACGCAGATCAATATAGCGCATGCCGGCGAGGCTGACAAATCGTCACCGGCAATCGCTCACTTCACTCCAGGTTATGACGTTGCCTCGGCCGGGCTCTGCTCCTCGGGCAGACGCCGCGGCGCCGGGCCAACCGGGCGCACGCCAGGCAGATCGGCGGCGAAGATGGCGCGGCGCAGCACGTCGATCGCGCCGTGGCGCGGATAGGTGACACGCCACACCAGTACCACCCGGCGGTAAGGTTCGGGCTCGGCAAAAGGTCGCACCGCGAGCAGGGGGTTCATGCGCGAGGCGTCGTCGGCGGCCGACGAGGGCAATACCGTCACGCCCAGGCCGCTCGCCACCATGTAGCGGATGGTTTCGAGAGAACTTCCGGCGAGCGCCTCCTGCAGCGGCGAATTGCTCACGCATTGCGGGCACACTTCCAGCACCTGGTCGCGGAAGCAGTTGCCCGCGCCAAGGAGCAGCACGTTTTCCTCGGCAAGCTTGGCCGCCGGAATGCGATCGAACGTCGTCCAGGGATGCTCGGCCGGCATGAGGACGCGGAAAGGCTCGTCATAGACCGGCTGCGTGACGAGCCCCGGTTCGGAGAAGGGCAGAGCGAGCACGGCGACGTCGATCTCGCCGTGCTTGAGCTGCTCGGCGAGCTTCGCCGTGTAATCCTCGTGAATGATGAGCGGCATTTTGGGGGCGAACTCATGCACGAGTGGAATCAGCCGCGGCAGCAGGTAAGGGCCGATGGTAAAGATGACCCCCAGCCGCAGCGGCCCGATGAGAGGATCCTTGCCCGCCTGGGCGATCTCTTCGACGCGCTGCGCCTCGCGCAGCACCCGCTCGGCCTGCTCCACCACCTGCCGGCCGATCTCGGTGAGTTTGACCTCGTTGGGGTTGCGCTCGAAGAGCAGCACCCCGAGATGCTGCTCGAGTTTCTTGATCGCCACCGAGAGCGTGGGCTGACTCACGTGGCAGCGCTCGGCGGCGCGACCGAAGTGCCGCTCCTGCGCGAGCGCGACGAGATAGCGCAAATCGGTGAGCGTCATGATGAATCCCCCTTGCCGGCAACCGTCTTCGGCCAGTGTATCAAATCTTTTTACCATCGATGCCGGCGTTTTGTTCCCGAACGATCCCGTACAATGAGCTTTTTCCCGCATGGAAGGAGTAGCCATGAATGGAGTGTGTCCGCGGCATCCTACCCCTGCCGGCCTGCGCCGTCGCGGCGTGGCGCTGGCGCTCGCCTTCGCCTTGGGAACGGGCATCGTGCCCGCAGTCGGCGCGGCTGAACCGGCCTTGCGCCCCGTGCTTTTCGGCGGCTCCGAGCAGCGCCTGCCGGATTTTGCCGACCTGGTCGAGCAGGTGACTCCGGCGGTAGTCAATATCACCGTGCTGAGCCGTTCGAGCGAAGAAGCCCTGCCCTTTCCCTTCGACGAAAATGATCCTTTCTTCGAATTCTTCCGCCGCTTCGGCATCCCGTTGCCCCAAATGCCCGGCGGACGGGGCGAGGCGCCGGTGCAGCGCGGCCTCGGCTCCGGCTTCATCGTCTCGGCCGACGGCTACATCCTCACCAACGCCCATGTGGTGGGCGAGGGCGGCGAGGGAACTGACGTCACGGTCCAGCTCGCCGACGGGCGCAAATTCCCGGCCAAGGTGGTCGGCGCCGATCGCCGTACCGACATCGCCGTGGTCAAGATCGATGCCAATGGTCTGCCGACGGTGAAATTCGGCGATCCCGAGAAGGCCCGCGTCGGCCAGTGGGTGATCGCCGTGGGTTCCCCCTTCGGCTTCGAGCACAGCGTCACCGCCGGCATCATCTCGGCCAAGTCGCGCCGCCTGCCCGACGAAACCTACGTCCCCTTCATCCAGACCGACGCGGCGGTCAATCCGGGGAATTCGGGCGGACCGCTCTTCAACATGGACGGCGAGGTGATCGGCATCAACAGCCAGATCTATTCGCGCTCCGGCGGCTACATGGGCATCGCCTTCGCCATCCCCAGCGACGTGGCGCAGGAGGTGAAGGATCAGCTCATCGCCTACGGCCGGGTGCAGCGCGGCAAGCTCGGCGTGGTCATCCAGGGCATGGACGAGGAACTGGCAAAGAGCTTCGGGCTCGACAAGCCTGAAGGAGCCCTGGTCGCCAATGTCGAAGAAGGCAGCCCGGCAGCCAAGGCCGGCATCCAGGCGGGCGACGTCATCGTCGCGGTCGACGGCCAGAAAGTCAAAGATTCCGCCGACCTGCCGCGCCTCATCGGACGGCGCAAACCGGGCGAGGCGGTACGCGTCGAGCTCCTGCGCCAAGGGAAACGCCTGGAGAAGAGCGTGACGCTGGCCGAACTGGACGAGGACACGGCGCGCGCGGCGGTCCCTGGCAAGAAATCCCCTGGAGAGCCGAGCGCAGCAGGCATCGCCGTGCGCCCCCTCACCGCCCAGGAGGCGAAAGAGCGCGGCCTGGAAGAAGGTGGCGTGCTCGTGACCCGCGTCGAAGGGCTGGCAGCGCTCGCAGGCTTGCGCCCAGGCGACGTGATCCTGGCAGTGAACCAGCAGCCGGTGCGCACGCCGGAGGAATTCCGTCAGGCGGTGAGCAAGGCCGGCAACCGGTTCGCAGTGCTCGTCGATCGCAACGGCATGCGGCTCTTCATCGCCATCCGGCGGCAGTAAACTCACTCCACGCGGAAGCGGCGCACGCGCTCGACGAGCTGCTGCGCCTGCGTCTGCACCTTCTCCACCGCCGAGGCCATGGCATCGACTTCGGTATCGAGCCGTCCCGTCTCCCGCGCGATCCCTTCGACCGCGGATGCAGCCTGCTCGGCCAGCTCCCGCTCCTCTTCGGTCGTGACGGTGACCGCATCGAGCCGCCTGCCCACGTCGGCCACCGCCTCGCCGGCCTCGGCCAGGCGCTGGGTCACCTCGTCCGAGACGCGGCGCACTTCCTTCAATTTTTCCTGGCCGGACTCGAACGCGGCGTAGAGCTGGTCGCTGCGCTCGACCACGGCGGCGGTGATGGTGTCGATGCGCCCGGCGGCGGCACCGGACTTCTCGGCCAGTTTCCTCACTTCGTCGGCCACCACCGCGAAGCCCCGCCCCGCCTCGCCGGCGCGCGCGGCTTCGATCGCGGCGTTGAGCGCCAAAAGATTCGTCTGGTCGGCGATTTCGCGCACTTCCTGGGTGATGACCCGGATCTCGTGCGAGGATTGGGTGAAGGCTTCCATCGCCTCGACCAGCGAGGAGAGCGCCTCTTCGATGGCCGCGAAGGCATCGACGAGGGCGGCGAGCCGTGCCCGGCTCGTCTCGGTGCGCTCGCGGCTCACCTGCGACTCGGCCTGGATGGCCGCGATCTCCGCGGCCACCCCGACCGCCGCCTCATGCAGCCGCCCGATCAGCTCCCGTACCTGGGCCACCACGGCGTTCTGCGTTTTCGCTCCGGCGCGCACCGCCTCGCCGCTGCGCGCCATCTCCGCCGTCGCCTCTTCTAGGGTAGTCACGGTGCGCTTGACCTCGCGCACCAGCTCGGCCACCGTCTCGAGCATGCGGTTGAAGCCGGCGGCGGCCGCGCCGATCTCGTCGTCGCGCTCCACCGGCAGGCGCCGCGTCAGGTCGCCTTCGCCCTGGGCGATCTCCTCGAGGCTGGCGACTAGGTGCGCCAGCGGCCGCGCCACCGAGCGGCGCACCACCCAGGCGATCACGCCCATGGCAAGCAAGGCGAGCAGCACGGCGAAACTTCCCACCCAAGCGGCAAAGCGGCGGGTGGCGGCGTCCGACTCGCCGAGCGAGATGCGCATGCTCACCGCCCCCAGCACCGTACCCTCCGGCACCTGGTGGCAGACGATGCAGTTCTTCCCGAGGTAGTCGGTCGCCGCCTTGGCCGGATAAATGGCGCGCAGTGCCCGGGCTCCGTCGCTCTCCTCGATCGCCAGGTAGGTCTGGCCGGAGGCGAGCACCTGCGCTTCCACCGCGTCGGGCTCCTTTTCCAGCCCGCCCTTGCCGTAGAGCGCCGTCACCGCTTCGCCGCGCAGTACTTCCAGGCCGCTCACCGCCGTAAGCTTGCGGATCTGGTCGAGAAAAACGTCGCGCTGCCCCACGGTGCCAGTGACCATCATCGCCGTGAGCCCGGCCATGGTCATCTCGTTGATCGAGGCGGCGAAGCGCTCCGCCTGGTCGCGCGCCATGGTGCGCGAGGCGGCCATGCTCCAGGCGACCATCACCGCCAGCCCTGCCACCAGCACGATCCCGATCGCGGCGATCAGGCGCCGCGCCACCGAATGTCTCGTTCGCATCGTTCGCCGCTCCTTCCCCTGCCGCATTGCCATGCGCCACGGGGCCATGGGTCTCATGATGCAGAATAACGCAGGGCGGCGCAAGCGAGCCGCTGAAAAGAGGGCAAAAAATCCTCCAGTTCAATCCTCTTGCGCCGATAATCCTCCCGTAAGATAGATGTCAGCGCCAGAAGGAGACCTCGATGAAACCCAAGATCACCCCGACGAACGTGGAGGTCCACTTCTCGCCCGACGAGATCATCGTCAGCAAGACCGACCTCAAAGGGCGCATCACTTACGCCAACCGCGTATTCATGCGGGTGGCCGACTATTCCGAGGACGATCTGCTGGGCGTGCAGCACAACATCGTGCGCCACCCCGACATGCCCAGAGGCGCCTTCAGGCATCTGTGGGACACGATCCAGCGCGGCGAGGAGTGGTTCGGCTTCGTCAAGAACATGACCGCCAAGGGGCACTACTACTGGGTGTTCGCCAACGTCACCGTCGATCGCTTCGGCGACGAAGTGCTGGGCTACTACTCGGTACGCCGCCAGGCCCCGCCGCAAGCGATCGAGGCGATCGCGCCGATCTACGCCGAAATGTTGCGCATCGAGCGCGAAGCCGGGCCGGCGAAAGCATGCGAGGCCTCGCTCGCCTGGCTGACGCAGAAACTCGAGGCGCTCGGCACCACCTATGAAGCGCTGGTGCTCGAGCTCTTCTTCCAGGGGAGAAAAACCCATGTCGCTCCCTAAAAACGCGCCAGCCGCCGATTCCCGGGCGCTGCTCTTGCAGCCCACGAGCGAGGCGAGCCGCACCATTCCCTTCATCTGGCAGCGCGTACGGCTTGTGAGCCTCGCCTACGTCGCCCTGATCCTGGGGCTTGCCGGGCATTCGCTTTGGCACCACGGCCCAACCCTGCTCAATGTCGCTGCACCGCTGCTGGCGATTGCCTTCGCCTGGTACGCCTACCGCTGGATCACGCATCCGTTGAAGGCGCTCGCGCGCATGAGCGATGTGCTTTCCCAGGCCAAGCAGGGCTGTCTGAGCGTGCGCATCACCCGCACCAAGGGGCTGGGCGAGATCGGCAAGATCGCCTGGGAATTGAACGATCTGCTCGACGTGATGGAAGCCTACTTCAAGGACGTCAATACCTGCTTCGACCGTGCCGCCCGCGGCGACTTCCATCGGCACGCCTTCGTCGACGGCATGCCGGGCGAGATACGGCGCTCGATGGAGTCGATCAACCTGGCGCTTACCGCCATGGAACGGGCCACCGAGCTTGCGGCGAAGAACCGCCTCAACAGTGGCCTGCACCAGATCAACGTCGATAATCTCCTGCGCAACCTCTCCGGCAACCAGGCCGACCTTCTGGAGGTAAGCGGGCGCATGGACGAGATAGAGAAACTCGCCCTGCGCAATCAGCAAGGCGCATCGGAAAGCCTGACGACCGCACGCCAGCTTGCGCAAGCCCTTACCACGATCGATCACAACATGGCGTCGATGGCCGAGACCGCCGGTTCGCTCGAAGAGGCGAGCCAGTCGATCGGGCACACCGTGCAGATCATCGCCGAGATCACCGAGCAGACGAATCTGCTTGCCTTGAACGCTGCCATCGAAGCCGCGCGCGCCGGTGAAGTGGGGCGCGGCTTTGCCGTGGTGGCCGACGAGGTACGGAAACTGGCCGAACGCACGCGGGTCGCCACCGACGAGATCGGCGGCGTGGTGGACGCGCTACGGGCGCGGGTCGGAACGATGGTGCAGCAGACCCGTGCGATGAGCGAAGAAGCGAAGACCGTCAGCGACCAGGTCCAAGGATTCGAGCACCGCTTCGAGGCGGTCGCCCAATCGGCCGAAGCGACGATCTCGGCGCTGGAGCAGGCCAAAGACCTGGCCTTTGCCTCGCTGGTGAAGCTCGATCACATCATCTACATGCAGCGCGGCTACGTGGCGGCAGAGCGGGGCGGCGAAGGGGAAGAAGCTCGGGCAGTCGGTTCGGATCACACGCAATGCCGGCTGGGCAAATGGTACTACGAAGGGTATGGCAAGGAACATTTCTCCCGCATGCCCGCATACCGAACCCTGGAAGAGCCGCACCGCCGCGTCCACGCCGGCGTCCATGCCGCCATCGAAAAGGCGCGCAAGGACTGGCTGCACGATGCCAAGATACTGGATGCCATCATCGAGCACATGCGTGATGCCGAACAGGCAAGCCAGGAGGTCATCCGCCTCATCGGCGAGATGGTCAAGCAGAAATATGGTGATCAGGTCCCCGCCCCTGGCGCTGCCATAGCGGCACCCTCGGGCAGCCGAAGAGCGCGGGAGATGCGCCGGGGTTCCGGCAGAGGGTGACGGCGGGGGGAAGCCTCTTCTCCTCGCCATTTCCAGTGACATTGTCTATACTGAAGCGGCATTCTTTTACATAGGAGAAGACCCATGAAGAAACTGCACCAGATCCTGCTCTTTGCCACCGCGATGGGGCTTGCCGGCGCCGCAGCCGCCCAGGCGCTCAAACCGGAAGAGAAAGTGAAGTACCGTCAGGCCGCCTACACCTTCATGGCCTGGAACATGGAGAAGATCAAGGCCCAGGCCGTCGACGGCAGCGCCCCCTTCGACCAGGCCCAGGTGGCGGCAGCCGCCAACGCCATCGCCGCCGCAGCCAATTCCGGCATGGGCGCGCTCTACAGCCCCGACACGGTGGGTGCCGTCGGTTTCCACAAGAGCCGGCTGAAGAAGGAATTCTTCGAGCAGCCCGACGAAGTGCGGCAGGTAGCGACCAACTTCGCCGAACAGGCGAACAAACTGGCCGAAGTGGCCGCCGCCGGCGACAAGGCGGCAATCGCCAAGCAGTTCGGCGAAGTGGGCAAGGCCTGCAAATCCTGCCACGACAAGTTCCGCATGAAAGAAGACTGAATCCTCACCAGTCCATTCCCGGCACCGGCGCCACCGGCGCGGGCGCCGGGATCCAGACGCCGCTCGCCAGATACACCACGGCAAGCGCCACCGCCACGGTGAGCGCGAGGCGCAGCGCGTAGGTCTTGTTCCCCCATTCCACCCGCGGCACGTCCTGCACACCCGGCGGCAGCCGGCGATAGCCGGTGACCATGGGGCGCACCAGATCGTCCTTTTTCACCACGGCATAGAAGACGATGGCGCCCACGTGCAGCAGCACGATCAGCCATAAGAGCGGCTCGAGCGCGCGGTGCCAGCCGGTGAGGCGGAGCTGCCAGTCGCCGTCGATGAGGGGCGCGAGCGGGCCGCGAAAGGAAATCTCGTCGTAGGTGAAAAGCCCCAAGAGCGCCTGCAGGCCGAAGAGTCCGAGGAGCGCCAGCACCGAAAGCGCTCCCAGAGGATTGTGCCCCACGCCATGCCATTGCCCGCGCAGATAGGCAAGGATCTCGCGGGGGCCGCGCACGAAGGTGCAAAAGCGCGCCGTCTGCGGGCCGACGAAGCCCCACTGAAGCCGCCAGACGATGAGCCCCAGTACCGCCAGCCCGAAACCCTGGTGCCAACGCATGGCGTTGCCACCGATCTTGACCGAGACGACCGCCCCGACCACGCAGGCGACCAGCGACCAGTGAAAGAGCCGCAACGCCGGATCCCAGACGGGGATATCGCGGTTTTCATGTGCCATCGTCTTCTCCTCACTTGTACGGAATACGCTCGCTCACTTCAGTAAAGCATCTTTGCGACGGGCGAGCACGCGCTTGAGCGCTTCGCTCGTCGCCCCCGATCCCCGCCGGCGCAGGGATTCCACGGTTCCCTGATGGACCAGGCGCCCGCCCTCCTCGCCCCCGCCGGGGCCGAGATCGACGATCCAGTCGGCTTCGAGCCACACGTCCGGGTCGTGTTCGATGACCACCACCGTGTGACCGTTCTCCACCAGCCGGTGCAGCACGTGCAGCAGCTTTTCGATGTCGGCCAGATGCAGGCCGACGGTGGGCTCGTCGAGCAGATAGAGGGTGGGCGTGTGGGCCGGGCGCGAGAGCTCGGCGACGAGCTTGAGCCGCTGCGCTTCGCCCCCGGAGAGGGTCGGGCTGGGTTGCCCCAGACGCAGGTAGCCCAGTCCCACTTCCTCCATCCAGCGCAGGGGCCGCGCGATCGCCGGGTGGGCGGCGAAGAATTCCGCCGCCTGCGCTACCGTCATCGCCAGCACGTCGGCGATGGAGGCGCCGCGCCAGCGCACCTGCAGGGTCTCGGCGCGGTAGCGGCTGCCGCCGCAGGCTTCGCACGGTTCGCGCACGTCGGGCAGGAAGGCCATTTCCACCGTGATCATGCCTTGCCCCTCGCACACCGGGCAGCGTCCTTCCCCCGTGTTGAAAGAGAACCAGGCCGGGGCCCAGCCGCGGGTACGGGCTTCCTGGGTTTCGGCGAAGAGGCGGCGGATGGGATCGAACACCTTGAGGTAGGTGGCCGGGCAGGAACGGGGGGTCTTGCCGATGGGTGTCTGGTCGACTTCGAGGAGCCGTGTGAGCGCCTCGCCGCCTTCGAGGCGTTCGCAGCCGACGGGTCGGCCTTGGCGCAGGCTCTGGGCAAGCACCTCGCGCACCAGGGTCGATTTGCCCGAACCGGACACGCCGGTGACCACCGTGAGGCGCGCGAGCGGCAGACGCACATCGATGCCCTGCAGGTTGTGGTGCCATGCGCCACGCACCCACAGGCTCGCCGTGTCGTCGACGACGGGCCGCGGCGGTGCGAGCCGGTGCGCGATGGGGGTACGCAGCATCTTGCCGGTGAGCGAGCGCGGCGAGGCGAGAATGACCGGCAGCGGCCCTTGCGCCACCACCTCGCCACCGTGCTCGCCCGCGCCGGGGCCGAGGTCGATCACCTCGTCGGCGCTGCGGATCATCGCCTCGTCGTGTTCGACCACCAGCACGGTGTTGCCGCGGCGCTGCAGCCGGCGCAGCAGGGCGATGAGGCGTTCGTCGTCGCGCGGGTGCAGGCCGATGGTGGGTTCGTCGAGCACGTAGCACACGCCGCGCAGGGTCGAGCCGAGCTGGGCGGCGAGCCGGATGCGCTGCGCTTCGCCCCCCGAGAGCGTGGGCGCGGCGCGCTCCAGCGTGAGATAGCCCAGCCCCGCTTCGCACAGGAAGGCGAGGCGCTGCGCGATCTGCGGCAACACTTCGGCGGCGATGCGCCGGCTGCGTTCGTCCCACTGCGCGGCGGCTTCGTCGAACCACGGCCCCAGGCGCGCGAGCGGCAGGCGCGCGAGCTGCGGCAGCGTCATCCCCTGCAGTCGCACAGCGCGGGCGTCGGCGTTGAGCCGGCTGCCGTCGCACTCTGGGCAGGGCTGGGCGGTGACGAGGCGTCCCTCGACCTCGCGCTCGGCCTCGAGCGCCTGCGGCCGGCCATCGCGCAGCGCCGCGCCTTCGCCCAGCAGTTTCCGGCCGGTGCCGAGGCAGGCCGGACACCAGCCCAGGGGTGAATGCTGCGAGAAAAGGCGCGGATCGAGCGGCGGGGCGCCCTTGCCGCAGGAGGGACAGACGTGGGCGCCGGCGAAGAGGTGCCAGCGACCGAGCCCGTCGCGCACCTTTACCCCTTCGCCCACCTCCAGCGCCTGCTGCACGGCCCGCTGCAAGGCGGCCGCATCGGTGGATGCGAGCCGCTCGATCGGCAGATCGATGTCGTGCTCGCGGTAGCGGTCGAGCTTGGGCCAGGGGTTGGTGGGAACCTCCTCGCCGTCGACGAGCAGCGTCGCCACGCCGCGTCGTGCCGCCCAGGCGGCCAGTTCCTTGTAGATCCCCTTGCGGCGGCGCACGAGCGGGGCGTAGAGGGAAAGCGGCGAAGGCAGCGTCGCCAGGCGCTGCGCCAGGGAGGCGGCAGCGAGCGGTTCGAGCGGCACGCCGCACTCGGGGCAATAGGGGGTGCCGAGGCGGGCGTAGAGGAGCCGCAGGAAGGGGGCGATTTCGGTGAGCGTACCCACCGTGCTCTTGTAGCCGCCGCGGCTGGTGCGCTGTTCGATGGCCACGGTGGGCGACAGGCCGAGGATGCGGCCCACCGCGGGCGGCGGGGGCGGCTGTACGAACTGGCGCGCGTAGGCATCGAGCGCCGTGAGGTAGCGCCGCTGCCCTTCGGCGAAGACGATGTCGAAGGCGAGCGTCGATTTGCCCGAGCCGGACACGCCGGTGACCACGGTGAGCCGCTCGCGCGCGATCGTCACGTCGAGGTGCTTGAGGTTGTGCTCGTGCGCATCGACGATCTCGATGCCGCGCTGCGGCGCGGGGCCGTACAACGGAGTCGGTTCGGCGGCAAGCGGCAGGGCCGGCGCGGCGAAGACGAAGGTGCGCTCGCGCAGCGCCCGGCCGGTGGCGGTATCGGCCGCGGCGAGCATGGAGGGCGGCCCTGCATGGACGATCCGGCCGCCGCCTTCGCCGCCTTCTGGGCCCAGTTCGATCACCCAGTCGGCGGCGGCGATCACGTCGAGGTGGTGCTCGACCACCACCACCGCCTCGCCCTGTTCGGTCAGATCCTCGAGCACGCGCAGCAGGCGCGCGACTTCGTGCTGGTGCAACCCCGTCGTGGGCTCGTCGAGCACGTAGAGGGTCTTGCCCGCGCCGCGGCGTTCGGCAAGCCGCGCGGCAAGCTTGAGGCGCTGGGCTTCGCCGCCGGAGAGCGTGGGCGTGGGCTGGCCCAGGCGCAGGTAGCCCAGCCCGAGCGCGACGAGCGGCTGCAGGTGCGCCGCAGCCGCCTTGCCCTGCGGCAGGCGGGAGAGGAGCGCCAGGGCCTCGTCCACCGTGAGCTCCAGCCAGTCGGCGGCGTTCTTGCCGGCAAGCCGCACGCGCAGCACTTCGGGGCGGAAGCGCCGGCCGTCGCACACCGGGCAGCGCAGATAGACATCGGCGAGAAACTGCATCTCCACGTGCTCGAAGCCCGAGCCGCCGCAGGCGGGGCAGCGCCCTTCACCGGCGTTGAAGCTGAAGCTGCCGGCGGTAAAGCCGTGGGCGGCGGCCTCGGGCTGGGCGGCGAAGAGCCGGCGCAGCGCGTCCCAGGCCCCGGTCACCGTCACCGGCATGGAGCGCGCGCTCTTGGCAAGCGGCGTCTGGTCGATCCAGACGAGATCGGCGAGCATCTGCGCCCCTTCGAGCGCATCGTACGGCCCCGGCGCATCGGCCTCGAGCCCCAGCGCCCGCGACACGGAGGGCACGAGCACGTTCTCGACCAGGGTGGACTTGCCCGAACCGGACACGCCGGCGATCACCGTCAGTCCCGACAGGGGCAACGCCAGGTCGATCCCTTTGAGGTTGTGTTCGCGCGCGCCGCGCAGGTGCAGCCAAGGCCCGTCGCGCACTTCGCGCGCGGCGCGTTCCGCCTGCACCCGCAGCCGGCCGCTGAGATAGGCGCCAGTGAGAGAGGCTGGATGCGCCGCGATGGCCGCCGGCGGCCCTTCGGCCACCAGCTGCCCGCCTTGCGCCCCCGCCCCCGGTCCGAGGTCGATCACCCAGTCGGCGGCGGCGATCACCTGCGGGTCGTGCTCGATCAGCACCACGGTGTTGCCCAGATCCACCAGCCGGCGGATCGCGCCGATGAGCCGCGCCACGTCGCGCGCGTGCAGCCCGGCGGTGGGCTCTTCCAGCACGAAGAGCGTCTCCACGAGCGAGGTGCCCAGCGCCGTGGTGAGGTGGATGCGCTGCAGCTCCCCGCCTGAGAGGGTGCGCGAGGCGCGATCGAGGGTGAGGTAGCCCAGCCCCACTTCGCACAGATAGCCCAGGCGGGTCGCGATTTCCTCGAGCACCTGCCGCAGGGTCTTGCCCTGGATGCCGGCGGCGCAGCGGTGCACGAAAGCGGCCGCCTCCTCCACCGGCAAGGCGAAGAGCTCGGGCAGGCTGTGACCGGGAAGACGTCCAGGTGGCGGCGTCTCGTCCGGGGCAACCAGACGCCAGGCGAGCGCCTCGGGCTTGAGGCGCGTGCCGTGGCAGTCGGGGCAGACGGTATAGCTGCGGTAGCGCGACAGCAGCACCCGCACGTGCATCTTGTAGGCCTTGGATTCGAGCCATTCGAAGTAACGGCGCACGCCGTACCAGTGCTGCGGCCAGCTCGTCTCCCAGTCGACCCAGTCGGGGTCGCCTTCGAGCACCCAACGTTGCTCCGCCTCGCTCAACTCGCACCAAGGCACGTCCAGGCGCACTCCGGCGGCCGGGGCGAGCATCTCCAGTTCCTGCTGGCATTGGGCCGAGAAGCCCCCTTGCCAGGGTCGGATCGCCCCCCGGCGCAGGGACAGCGAGGGATCCGGGATCACCTTGTCCCAGTCGATGCCGATCACCCGTCCGAAGCCGCGGCAGGTCGGGCAGGCGCCCACCGGGGAATTGAAGGAAAAGAGCCCCGGCGAAGGGTCGGAAAAGGACAAATCGCAGCCGCCGCAGTAGCGCTCGCGCCGGTATTCGCGCGCGGGCAGCCGCTCGCAGGCAGGAGGCTCGCCCGTCTCCGGCGGCTCGCCCAAGCGCGCCCTGAGTTCGTCCCAGTCGGCAACCGCCAGGCGTCCCTGCCCTTGGGCGAAAGCCGCCTCCAGCGCTTCGGCAAGCCGCCGTTCCTCGGCCGTTTCGCGGCGGAAGCGATCCTGCACCACCCACCACCACCAGCGCCCCTCACCGGCGGGCGTGCGGGCGACGATGCGAGAATAACCCTGGGCGGCGAGCCCTGCGCGCACCGTCTCGGCGGGTAGCCGCTCGGGCACCGGCACGGGGTAGAGCACGGCGAGCCGCGCGGCCGGGGCAAAACGCCGCGCCAAGTCGGCGGCCACCGTCTCCGGCGTGTGCGGCACGATCTCCTCGCCGCAACCGGGGCAGAAGAGCCGCGCGGCACGGGCGTAGAGCCATTTGGCGTGATCGGCGATCTCGGTGAGCGTCCCCACCGTCGAGCGCGAGGTGCGCACGTGGGTGCCGCCCTCGATGGCGATCGCCGGCAGCACCCCTTCGATCTCGTCGACTTCGGGTGCATCGAGCCGCTCGAAGAACTGGCGTGCGTAGGGGGAAAAGGTCTCGACGTAGCGGCGTTGCCCCTCGGCGTAGAGCGTCTCGATCACGAGCGAGGATTTCCCCGCCCCCGAGACGCCGGTCACGGCGATGAAGCGCCCCGTGGGTAGCTCGACGTCGAGGTTCTTCAAGTTGTGCTGGCGCGCGCCGCGGATGCGGATACAGGAGGCGGTCGATCTTCCCTCGTCTTCGTGCATGGTTTCCCGTTCATCCCGGCCGGCGAACCCGCCGGCGAACTTTAGGATCATAGCAAGTGCGCCGCTATAATGCGACTCACCCCGCCTTTGACCGCCAGCCGATGGAAGCCTTTCTCACCGCCACCGGGCTCGTCGCCCTCGCCGAAGTCGGCGACAAGACGCAGCTCCTCTCGCTCGTACTCGCCGGGCGTTACCGCGCGCCGTGGACGATCTGTGCGGCGATTTTCTTTGCCACGCTCGTCAATCACGCCGGCGCCGCAGCGCTGGGGGCGGCGGTGACGCAGTGGCTCGGGCCGGACGTGCTGCGCGCGGTGGTCGCGATCTCTTTCGTCGCGCTGGGGCTGTGGCTGCTGGTACCGGATACGATCGATGAAGACGAGACGAAGACGCGGCCGGCGGTAACGCGCACCCGCATCTTCACGATCGTGTCTTCCGCTTTCTTCCTTGCCGAGATGGGAGACAAGACGCAGATCGCCACGGTGGCGCTCGCCGCGCACTATTCGCCCTACGCGGCGGTGGTGGCGGGAACCACGGTGGGGATGATGCTCGCCAACGCCCCCGTCGTGTGGTTCGGCGAGCGCCTCACCCGCCGCCTGCCGGCCAAGATACTCCACGTCGCCGCGGCGCTCGCCTTCGTCCTGCTGGGGATCGCGGCCTGGTGGTGGTGATCAGCCGAAGCGCCCGGTGATGTAATCCTCGGTCTGTTTCTTGCGTGGGCGCACGAAGAGTTCGTCGGTGCGGCCGAACTCGACGAGCTCGCCCAGGTACATGAAGGCGGTATAGTCCGAGATACGCGCCGCCTGCTGCATGTTGTGGGTGACGATGAGGATGGTCACCTTTTCCTTGATCTCGGCGATGAGCTCCTCGATGCTCGCCGTGGCGATGGGATCGAGCGCCGAGGTGGGTTCGTCGAAGAGGATGATCTCCGGATCGGCCGCCAGCGCCCGGGCGATGCACAGCCGCTGCTGCTGCCCCCCCGAAAGGTTGAAGGCCAGGTCGTCGAGCCGGTCTTTCACCTCCTCCCACAGCGCCGCTCCGCGCAGCGCCTCCTCGACCTTTTCCTCCAGCACCGAGCGGCGCTTCTCGCCGCGCACCATCAGGCCGTAGGCCACGTTCTCGAAGATCGTCTTGGGGAAAGGGTTGGGTTTCTGGAACACCATGGAGATGCGCATGCGGATCTCGATGGGGTCGACCGCGGGCGAGACGAGATTGACGTCGTCGGGATAGAGGCGGATCTCGCCTTCGTAGCGGTTGCCGGGATAGAGGTCGTGCATGCGGTTGAAGCTGCGCAGCAGGGTCGACTTGCCGCAGCCCGAAGGGCCGATGAGGGCCGTGACCATGCGCTCGGCCACCGGCAGATCGACGTTCTTCAGCGCGTGGTTGTCGCCATAGTAGAAATTGAACTTGCGCGTCTCGGCCTTGAGCGGTTCGGAGACGATCGTCGCGTTGTTCTGTTCGCTCATGCGCAGATTCCCAGGAAAAGAATGGAGAGGCTCACCATTTCAGCTTGGCGCGGATACGCGAGCGCAGCCAGATGGCGATGCCGTTCATCGCGAGCGTGGCCACGATGATGACGATGCCGGTGGCCGCCGCATTGACGTGGAAGGCGCTCTGCGGGCGCGACAGCCAGTTGAACATCTGGATGGGCAGCACGGTGAAGGGCGAGAAGAGCCAATCGAAAGGTCCAGCCGGCGGATCGCCGCTGAAAGGGATCGGGGGCAGGAAGGCGATGAAGGTGAGCGCGCCGATGGTGATCACCGGCGCGGTCTCGCCGATG
Source organism: Tepidiphilus sp. HLB4 (assembly GCF_054823945.1). NCBI lineage: Bacteria > Pseudomonadati > Pseudomonadota > Hydrogenophilia > Hydrogenophilales > Hydrogenophilaceae > Tepidiphilus > Tepidiphilus sp. HLB4. The sequence goes on from NZ_JSYB01000009.1 coordinate 37,640, forward strand.
GCGCGCGACAAGCCGATGATCACGCCGGTGTAGATGCCGCCCGAGGCGTAGGGGATGAGGTGATCGCTCACCACCTGCCAGCGCGTCGCCCCCAGCGCGTAGGCCGCCTCGCGGATGGCCACCGGAATGGCGCGCAGCGCCTCGCGGGTGGCCACGATGATGATGGGCAGGATCATGAGCCCGAGCGTGAGCCCCGCCGTCAGGATGCTGTGCCCGAAGCCGAGGATATAGACGAACAAGCCCAGGGCGAGCAGGCCGTAGATGATGGAGGGCACCGCCGCGAGGTTGGTCACGTTGATCTCGATGAGCTCGGTGACCCAGTTCTTCGGCGCGTATTCCTCCAGATAGATGGCCGCAGCCACGCCCAGCGGCACGGCGGTGAAGGCAGTAACGATCATCACCAGCGCCGAGCCCACCCAGGCCGAGAGAATGCCGGCCTCTTCCGGGCGGCGCGACGGGAAATTCAGGAAGAACTCGGGCGTGAGCCGGCGCCAGCCGTCGAGCACCAGATCGAGGAAGAGCAGCGTGAGGATGATCACGCCGAGCGCCGTGGCCAGCAAACCGACGGTGCCGACGATGAGATCCCAGCGCTGGTTCCTGGCGATGACGCCGCGCAGCTCCATGCTTTCCTTACTCGCCATGTCAATACACCTCGCGAATGCGCCGGCGCAGCATCTGGCCGATCAGGTTGAACACCAAGGTGATCACCACGAGCACCAGGCCCACGGCGAAGATGCTCTGATAGCCGATGGAGCCGTGCGGCAAGTCGCCCATGGCCACCTGCACGATGTAGGCGGTGATGGTGGCGGCCGGCTCACGCGGGTCGAAGGTGAAGTTTGGCTGCTGACCGGCGGCGATGGCCACGATCATCGTCTCGCCCACGGCGCGCGAGATCCCCAGCACGAAGGCGGCCATCACGCCGGAAAAGGAAGCCGGCAGCACCACCCACATCGCCGTCTGGAAGCGCGTCGCTCCCATGGCGTAGGAGCCTTCGCGCAGCGCCATCGGCACGGCGCGCATGGCGTCCTCGGCGACCGAGGCGACGTAGGGTACGATCATCAGCCCCATCACCAAGCCGGCGCTGAGCATGTTGAATCCGGGCAAGCCGGGAATGATCTTCTGCAGCAAGGGGGTGACGAAGAGTAGCGCGAAGTAGCCATAGACGATGGTCGGCACGCCGGCGAGCAGCTCGAGGAAGGGCTTGAGCACCTCGGCCAGTTTCGGCGGGGCGAACTCGGAGAGGTACATCGCGATGAGAAAGCCGAGCGGGCCGGCCACGACGAAAGCGATGAACGAAGTCACCACCGTGCCGACGAGCAGCGGCAGCATGCCGTAGGAAGCACGCTCGAAGAGCGGCGTCCATTCGGTTCCGGTGAGAAACTCGACGAGGGAGACGTGGGCGAAAAAAGTCGAGGCCTCATAGAGCAGGATGGCGACGATGGCCACCGTCACCGCCACGGCGCAGAAGGCCGCCACGAAGAGGATCGCCTCGATGACGCGTTCCTTGCCGTTGCGCACGTGGCGCATCGTGCGGATGCGGTCGAGGTAAAGGGAGGAAGGACTGCCACCCGTTTCGGTCGCCGTCATTGCGTCGCTCATGGTGTGCCTGACCGTAAGATGGGGCAAATGATGAAAATGCCATCGACGCCTGATCGCGCCGATGGCCCGGTGGTGAAACTTACAGTTTGCCTTCACGTTCCAGCAATTCTTCGACCTTCACGCCAACGTCGGGCTCGCCGCCGAAGGCCGTGCCTTTCTTCATCGCCTTGAAGTTTCTCAGGGCCATCTCGTAGGCCTTGGCGGGCAGATCGACGTAGCCCACTTCTTTGGACAGTTTCGCCGCATTTTGCAGATAGAACTCGACGAACTCGCGCACTTCCGGTTTTTCCTGCGCCGCTTTCGCGTTCACATAGATGAAGATCGGGCGCGACAGCGGCTGATAGGTACCGTTGTTGACCGTCTCCACACTGGGCGCCACGGCCGGGGAGTTCTCGTCCTTCTTGATCTTGACGGCCTTGACCTTGTCCTTGTTTTCCGTGTAGTAGGCCAGGCCGAAGTAACCCAACGCCCCCACGTCGCGGCTGACGAACTGTACGATCACGTTGTCGTCTTCGGAGGCCATGTAATCGCCGCGGCTCGACTTCGATTTGCCGACGACGGCTTCGGTGAAGTAGTCGAACGTGCCGGAATCGGCGCCGGGACCGGCAAGCTTGAGGGGACGATCGGGGAAACGCTCGGAAACCTTCTTCCAGTTGTCCACCACGCCCTGGGCGGCCGGCTCCCACATCTTCTTGAGCTCGGCCACCGTCATCTCCTCGGCCCAGTCGTTCTTCGGGTTGATCACCACGGTGAGGGCATCATAGGCCACCGGCAGCTCGATGTATTCGATGCCGGTCTGGCGGCACGCCTCCATCTCCTGCTTGAGGATCGGCCGCGAGGCATCGGAGATGTCCGTCTCGCCGCGGCAGAATTTCTTGAACCCGCCGCCGGTGCCGGAGATCCCCACCGTGACTTTCACGGTCCCTTTCTTCAGCTTTTGATATTCCTCGGCCACGGCCTCGGTGATCGGATAGACCGTGCTCGAACCGTCGATTGCAACGATCTTATGCTGCGCCTGGGCCGTACCGATGAGACCAGCGAGCGCCAGCGCCCCGAACCAGATGCGTTTGTTCGATTCCATGGACCGACTCCTTGTGCGAGAAAGGGTTTTGCAGGAACGATCGTCCCGACCCCCGCAAGTCTAGAGCGCAATTGTTACAGGTCCGTGAAATTTTAACGCCATCAAAGGCCAGATGCTCATCGAGACCCCTCTTCCGTCGAGGAAATGGCACGCCAGACCCCGACGCCGAACGCCGCCCAGCCGGCAAGCAGCATCGTCCCGCCCAGCGGCGTCACCCACACGAGCGGCAGCCATTGGGTGAGGGCATAGCCGTAGAGACTGCCGCAAAAAGCGAACACCCCGCCCGTCCACAGCCCCGCCGCCAGCCTCAGGGCGCGGCTGTTCCAGCCCACGGCCCCCAGCACCCCCAGAGCCAAGAGCGCCAGCGCATGGACGAACTGGTAGAACACCGCCGTCTGCACGTTCTCGTAGAGCGCGGCGGCAAGATGCGGCCGCAGCACGTGCGCGCCGAACGCTCCCAAGGCCACTCCCAGGAAGCCGAAGCACGCCGCGGCAAGCAAGGGAAAAAGCACAGGCATCCGTTTCATCTACTTTTCTCCTCTGACTGACCGTCGACGCGTGACTGGCGCGCCCAGCCCGCCACCAGCGAGCCGCCCACGATCGCCAGTGCCGCGGCCGCGAGCCGCGCGCTGGGTTCGGCCAAACCCAGAATCATCAGAAAGAGCACGGAGATGAGCGGAGCGGCGTAAGAAAGCACCCCAAGGAGCGCGATGTCCCCGTGCTTGACGCCATGATCCCAGGTAAAGAACGCCACTCCCACCGGACCCAGCCCCAGGGCGAGCAGCGCGAACCAGCCCACCACCCCATCGGGCCATACCGTCGGCTCCCAAGCGAAGTGCGCCATCCAGGCAAGCAGCGCCGTTGCCGCGCAGAACCACCCTACCGCCTCGCTCGGCACGCGCGGCAAGAGGCGCGAGAGCACGGAATAGGCCGACCAGATAACGGCACAGGCGAGGGCGAGCAGATAGCCACTCAGGTGCGCGGGCGCGAACCCCGTTTTTCCTCCGAGCAATACCCACACGCCCCCGAGCGCCAGCGCCGCGCCGACGAGGTGGCGCAGCCGCAGGCGCTCGCCCGGCAGCAAGGCAGCAAAGAGCACGATCAACAGCGGCCACAGATAGGCGATGAGGCTCACCTCCACCGCCGGCGCCCGCTGCATGGCGGCGAAATAGCAGGCGTGGTAGCCGAAGAGCCCGCCCACTCCCAGCAGCCAAGCCGCCAGCGGCTGGCGCGCCTGGGCAAGGCCCCAGTGCCCCTGCAGACGCCAGCGCAACAGCATGAGGGCGAACGCCAGGGTGAAGCTGGTGGCGAGCAGCTGGAACGGCGGGATGCGCCCGCCGGTGAGCGCCGTGAGCGGCGCGAGCGTCCCCCACAGGGCGATGGCGCTCGTCCCGATGAGGGTGGCGCGGACGACAGGCTGCATGGTTTCCCCAACCGAACGAAAAGCGCCAAGATTGTAACCGGGCATGCCGTGAAGCACTGCGGCCAGGAGGAACGCCTCAGCGGGAAGATGCGAGGCCTCGATCTTCTTCCCAGCCAGGCACGCCAAGCGGCCAAAAATTCTCGGCGAATACTTCGGCAGGTGGGCGTCGGCTGGCCCAATGAGCTTCTTCCAGCATCGGCCGCGGATAGAAAGAGGCCACATGGCCCAGGCACAAAACGGCCAAGGGCTTGGCCCCCTCTGGCATCCGCAGCAAGTCGGCCAAACGCTGCGGGTCGAACAGCGACACCCAGCCCATGCCGAGTCCTTCGGCGCGGGCGGCAAGCCATAGATTCTGGATTGCACAGGCCAGCGAAGCCACGTCCATCTCCGGCAGGGTTCGCCGCCCGAATACATGCCGCTCCCGCCCCGGAGCAAGGGCGACGACGAAGAGCTCGGCAGCTTCGAGGATCCCTTCCACCTTGAGGCGCAGAAATTCCTCACCCCGCTCGCCCAGGGCCCGGGCCGTCGCTTGGCGCTCTTCCTCGACCAGGCAATGGATCGCCTGCCGCAAAGCACGGTCGGTGATGCGAAGAAAACGCCAAGGCTGCATGTAGCCCACGCTGGGGGCCTGATGCGCCGCCCACAATAGACGCTGCAGTACTTCCGGATCGACCGGATCGGGCAGGAAATGGCGCATGTCGCGGCGTTCGGCAATGGCGCGATACACCGCCTCGCACTCCACCTCGGAAAAACGATGGGGAGAAGGGGGCAAAGAAAGGGTCATGTCTCCGTGCACTCCGTTCAGCCGTTCATCGACCCCAACAGCGCCGCCACCGCCGCCGGGTTCGACGGAAAATAGAAATGCATGTAGCTCGCCGTGAGCCGGCCGCGGCGGTAGATCGCCTCGCCCCCCGCGCCGCGGGTCTTGCGCGCGAAGACCAGCGGCGGGAGTTTCGTCTCGAAAGTGGAATAGTGGAAGGTGTGACCGGTGAGGCGCCCCTCGGGCAGTTCCGCTTCCAGCACGCCAAGGCCGGCGAGCCTCGATTGCATGCACGCCTGGCCCGGCAGAAGCCCGAACATCGGCCAGGATCGGCCCGCGGCATCGACGAGGGTCTCGGCGCAGGCGATCATACCGCCGCACTCGGCGAGCAGCGCCTTGCCCGCCTGCACGTGTGCGGCGAGTGCGGCAGCCATCGGGCGGTTGGCAGCGATCGCCGCCGCGTGCAGCTCGGGATAGCCGCCGGGCAGCCATACGGCATCGCACGGCGGCAAGGCGGCGTCCGCGAGCGGGGAAAAGAAGGCCGTGCGCGCCCCGAGCGCGTGTAGGGTCTCGAGGTTGGCCGGATAGAGAAAGCAGAAAGCCGCGTCGCGCGCCACCGCCACCGTCTTGCCGGAAAGAAGCGGCGGCAGGGGCGAGGGCGTATCCGCCGGGAGAAAAGTGACGGGCGGCGGTAGCTCCGCGGCCTCGGTCTGGCCGATGGCCTCGGCCATGCGCTCGAGTCGAGCTTCCAGGTCGGCGATCTCGGCCGCGGGCAGCAATCCCAGATGGCGCTCGGGCAGCGCGATGGCCTCGTCGCGCGGCAGGTGCCCCGCCCAGGCGATGTCCTCGGGCAGCGTGTCGCGGCACAGCCGCGCGTGCATGGCGCTGCCGGTGCGGTTGGCGAGCACGTGGGTGATCGGCGCGCCCTCGCGGTAGTGCTTCAATCCCCAGGCCACGGCGCCGAAACTGCCGGCCATGGCGCTCGCGTCGATGACGAGCAGGATGGGAAGATGCAGGCGGCGCGCGAGTTCGGCGGCGCTGGGTTCGCCGTCGTGCAGCCCCATCACGCCCTCGACGAGGATGAGGTCGGCTTGCCGCGCCGCACGCGCCAGGCGCCAGCGGGCGTCTTCTTCGCCAGCCATGCGAAAGTCGATCGTCTCGCAGGGCGCGCCCGACGCGAGTTCGTGGATCTGCGGATCGAGGAAATCCGGCCCGCACTTGAAGACGCGCACCCGCCGCCCCTGGCGCGTGTGCCAGCGTGCGAGCGCCGCCACCACCGTGGTCTTGCCGTGGCCGGAAGCCGGAGCGGCGACGAGCCAGGCGGGGCAGGTCAATTCCATGATGCCCCCAAGTAACCTTTGCGCACGCTTTGCCTCACCATTCGATCCCCGGCATGGCTTTCACTCCCGCCTGGAAAGCGTGCTTGACGAGCCCCATTTCGGTGACGGTGTCGGCGGCATCGACCAGTGCCGCCGGTGCGGCGCGCCCGGTGACGATGAGGTGTTGGTGCAAGGGACGCGCCCGAAACACCGCCAGCGCTTCTTCCAGGTCGAGCCAGCGGTACTTGAAGGCGTAGGTGAGCTCGTCGAGGATCACGAGCGCCACGCCGGGGTCGGCAAGCGCGGCGCGGGCCGTTTCCCAGGCGGCGCGGGCGGCGGCTGCGTCGCGCGCCGGGTCCTGCGTCTCCCAGGTGAATCCCTCGCCCATCACGTACCAGCGCACCGCCGGATGGCGGCGGAAGAAGGCTTCCTCGCCGGTGTCGGAGCGACTCTTGACGAACTGTACGACGACGGCGTTCATCCCGTGCCCCAGGGCGCGGGCGAGCATACCGAACGCAGCGCTCGATTTTCCCTTGCCGTTGCCGGTGTGGAGCAGAAAGACTCCGCGCTCGAGCGAGGCCCGGGCGATGCGCTCCTCGATCACCGCTTTTTTTCGCTGCATGCGGGCGCGATGGCGCGCTGTGTCTTCTTCAGTCATCGGCATCTTCCTCGGCGAGCAGGGCGGCGAGATAGTCTTCCGGCAGGGCGTAGCGCCGTGCGAGGCTCGCCGGACTCTCGCCGCTTGCGCGGATCTCGCGCAGCCAGCCTTCGAGGCCGCTCGAGAGGGAACGGCCGGCCTGCTCGCCGTCGCGCGCCTGGCGTTCGCCTTCTTCCAGGACGTATTTCTCGCCATAGCCGCGCGGCGTCACCATCAGGCCGTGGCGCACGAAGGTGCGGGAATTGCCCACCAGCACCGTCGAGAGCATGCCGATCTCGGCCTCGGCCATGCGCTCGAGCGTGGTCAGTTCGATGCGCTGTTTCGGCCGGTAGGCGGATTTGACGATGGCGACCGGCGTATCGGGCGCACGGTGGCGCAGCAGCAGCCGTTGGGCTTCGACGATGTGGCGCGTGCGCCGTCCGCTCTTGGGATTGTAGAGGGCGACGACGAAATCGGCGGCGGCAGCGGCCTCGAGCCGCCGGGCGATCACCGGCCAGGGGGTGAGCAGGTCGGAGAGCGAAATAGCGCAGAAATCGTGCGTGAGCGGCGCGCCCACCAAGGCGGCACAGGCGTTGATGGCCGAGGCGCCCGGGACGATCTCCACCGCCACGTCGCCCTCGGGCTGCCAACCGGCGGCGAAGAGCACTTCGAAAGTCGGCCCGGCCATGCCGTAGACCCCGGCATCGCCCGACGAGATGAGCGCCACCGTCTTGCCCTGGCGGGCACGCTCGAGCGCCTCCACCGCCCGGTCGAGCTCCTCGGTCATCGACTTGCGGATCACCTCTTTGCCTTCGAGGAGCGGCGCCACCAGGCGGACGTAGGTGACGTAGCCGATCACGGTGTCGGCCTCGGCGATGGCCTGCCGCGCTCGGGCGCTCATGTGCGCCTCGCTGCCCGGTCCGATGCCCACCAGGAAGATTTTGCCGCGGGCGGCGGCCTCGGTTCGGTTCATGACATCCTCGCGATCGAGACGGTGGCGTTGCGGCCGTCGGGGCCGCGATAGCGGTGTTTCTCCACGATCAAGGCTTCCATGCCGACGCCGGCGGCGAGCAGCGCCGCGGCTTCGGCCACCGAGGGTGTGCCGGTGTGGCGGCGCACGACTTCGGAAGGATGCGGCACCGGCACTGCCGCCAGTTCCTCGGGGGAATAGAAGCGGATCTCGCAGGGCAGCCGCGCGGCGAGGGCGAGCAGCCCCGGTTCGTCGGCCTTGAGGGTGATGCTGGCAAGGAGAACGATCGCCTCGGACGAAAGGCCAGCTTCTGCAAGCGCCTGCGAAAGCGCCGCCTCCAGCGTGGCGAGCGAGGTACCGCGATCGCAGCCGATTCCCACGGCAACTTTCATGATTCCTCCGGCGGACGATAGATCACACGCCGCCCGGCCCACCGAGGGTGATCCTCGGCGCGCCCTTCGCGGGTGATCCACAGCAGGGCGGCATATCGGTTCGGATCGGCCTCCTCCAGCCGATCGAGCACGAAGAGGTTCGCTGGCAGCGGGCCGCTGCGCCCGTTGGCGTGGCCGCGCCACCAGTCGGTACTACCCGCTTCCTGCACCAAGGCCACCGGCTCGTCGTTGACCACGGCGGCGCTGCAGTGCACGATCTCGTCGTGGCTCGCCTCGAAGCGCCAGCCGAGCTCGCGCCCGAGCAGATCGACGCACAGGGTTTCGCGGGAATCCGATGCCGTGGTGAGCACGGCCGTAGCCCCCAGCGCGAGCGCCAGATGCCCGGCGAGCGCATTCGCCCCGCCCAGATGCCCCGAGAGCACGGGAATGACGAAATGCCCCGCCTCGTCGAGCACCACCACTGCCGGATCCTGCTCCTTGTTGCGCAGGTGCGGCGCGATGAGCCGCACCACCGCCCCGAGCGAGACGACGGCCACGATCGCATCGAACGCGGCAAAGAGCGCCGGGATCTGCTCGGCCGTCTTGCCCTCGTAACACTGCGCCCTTCCTGGAGCAACCTGCTGCGCCAGTTCGGCGAATTTGGCCGGCGCGAAGACGCGAGCGCCGGGCAGTGCCGCCGCCACCCTGCCCGCCAGCGCGAGGCCGTGTCTGGTGATCGCCACCACCGCACATTTCATGACGGCACTCCCTGCGGCTTCTTGCGGCAACCGCGCCGCAATTCGCCGCGCGGCAGACCCTGCTGCCGCACGATCATCAGCGAGAGGTAATTCACTTTTTCTCCCGTGAGCATGGCCACGTCCCGAATGAGGCGCTGCTCGGGCGCGCCAACTTTCTCGCAAAAAAACGTCTGCCCGAGCAGACCGCGGCGCGCAAGCAGCGCCAAAATCTCGTCGAGCAGGGGCTTGACCTTGAGCAGCACCACGGTATCGAACGCGTCGAGCAGATGCTCGATCATCCCGACGCCGTAGGCGGCCGGAATCACCGCCATGCGGTCATCCTCCTCGGCGAGCGGCACGCCGGCCACGGCCGCTGCGGCGACGAAAGAGGGCACGCCGGGGAGGGTTTCGATCGTGCACTCCGGCGCGAGCGCTTTCACGGTACGGGCCAGATGCCCGAAAGTGGCGAACGTGGAGGCGTCGCCTTCTACCAGAAAGACGAACTCGGACGTCTCCCTCGCCAGATCGATCACCTGTTGCGCCGCCCGCTGCCAGGCGCGCTCCAGCACGTCCGCCTGGCGCGTCATGGGAAAGACGAGGGGCACGGCGTCTTCGGGCACGGCAAGGCCCGCGCGGCGTGCAATGTCGAGGGCGTAGGAATCGCCGCCGCTTCGCTTCACCGGATAGAGCCAGCGCGCGCCGCTCGTGAGCGCCTCCCAGGCGCGCCGGGTGATGAGGCCCGGATCGCCTGGACCGAGCGAAACACCGGTGAGCTTCATCCCCCCTCCTTGGCCACGGTCACGATCCACACCGGGTTTTGCGCCGCGAGCCGGTGCATGTCGAGGATGGGCTTGCTGCGGCTTGCCTGCAGCTGCACCACCTCCCAGGGAAAACCCGAGGAACGCACCGCCGCCGTGGCGGCGGCAAGATTCTCCAGAGTCACGAAATTCATCACCAGGCGGCCGCCGTCCTTGAGCCGTGCGAGGGAAAGCGCGATCAGCTCGGGCAGCTCTCCGCCCGATCCGCCGATGAATACCGCATCGGGATCGGGCCAGTCCGCCAGAGCTTCCGGCGCGCGGCCTTCGATCAGCCTGTAGTTGGCCACGCGCAGGCGGCGGGCATTCTCGCGGGCGTTGTCCGCCTCGGCCGCGTTCTTCTCGATCGCCCAGACCTCCCCCTCGGGGCACAGACGGGCACACTCCAACCCCACCGAACCGGACCCCGCACCGATGTCCCAGACGCAAGCTTCGGGCCGCAACCGGAGTTTCGCCAGCGACAGCGCCCGCGCTTCCTGCTTGGTGAGCAAGCCCTTCTCGGGGGCCCGCTGGGCGTATTCCTCGTCTTCCAGGCCGAAACGCGGCAGCCTCTCCTCTTCGCGTTCGATGAGCACCACGTTGGGATCGGGAAATTCCCTTTCCGCCGCTTCTGCCAGCGAGAGCGGCCCGAAGAGCGCCTCGTCGGCAAGCAGCAAGCGGCTCGCCACGCGCAACTTGACTTCTTCGCCATAGCCGCAGGCGATGAGTGCCCGCGCGATGCGCGAAGGATCGTTCTCCGCGCTGGTGAAGACCGCCACGCGCCGGGACTGGGCCACGGCGCGCAGAACCGGCGACAGCGGATGCCCGGGGCCCGCCGAGAGCGACCACTCGCCCGCGTCGCGCGCATGGCAACTGGCGATGCGCACCTCCTGCCACGGCAGCTTCCAGCGCGCGAAAGCGAGCTGCAGCGTCGAGACGGCTGGCAACACCGCCACCCGCGCTTCCCCCAGGCGGGCGATCAGCCAAGAGGCAAGGCCGTGGCACAGCGGATCGCCCGTGGCGAGCACCGCCACTTTCCGCCCCCTGCCGAGCGCCTCTTCCACCCAGCGCGGCACTTCGGTCAGGGCGCCGTCGAGTGCGCGCCATTCGCGGCCTTCCGGCAGGTGCGGGCGCATGAGGGCGAGGGTGCGCTCCGCGCCGATCACGAGTTCGGCCTCGTGCAGGCAGCGGCGGGACTCCTCTCCCAGACCTTTCCAGCCGTCGTCGAGGATGCCGATCACGGCACAACGTTCAGGGACATTCATCTTCTTCCACCCGGCAGATCGCCTGCCCTTCGAAATCGCACACCAGCACCGTGAGGCGGTATTCGCCCGGATGATCCGCCTTCAGACGGCGGATGGCGCGCTGGGCCACGGCGCGGTGAAATGGCACCGCCAGACCCAGCTCGGCCAGCCGTTCGGCGCCAAAACGCGCCGTCTCGGCAGCGCGGATCTCTTCCACCACCGCCTCGGGCGCGCCCACCTCGCGCGCGGCCTCGGCGAGCAGATCGCGGTCGACCTCGGCCTTCCATGCGTGCGTCACCGCCAGACCCTGGCACATCTTGGTGAGCTTGCCGATCATCGCCCCCACGTAGATGTGGCGCACGCGCCGCGCGATCGCCGCGCGAAACGCCGCCTTGACGAAGTCGCCCATCTGCACGAAAGCCGCTTCGGGCAGCTGGGGCAACTGGCGCATGGCGAATTTCTCGGTGCGCCCGCCGGTGGTGAAGACCACGGCCTCGCACCCCTGCGCCACTGCCACGTCCACGGCCTGCACCACGCTCGCGCGAAACGCCGCCGTCGAATAGGGACGAACGATGCCGGTGGTGCCGAGAATGGAGATGCCGCCCAGGATCCCCAGGCGGGCATTGAGCGTCTTCTTTGCCATCTCCTCGCCTCCGGGCACCGACACCCTCACCTCCAGCCCGTCGGTGCGCAAGAGCTCGCCCGCCGCCGCCTGCACGTTCTCGGTAATATTGCGCCGCGGCACTGGATTGATCGCCGGCCCACCCACTTCCAGCCCCAGCCCCGGCTTGGTCACCACGCCCACGCCTTCCCCGCCCCGCAGTTCGATCACGCCGGCGCGCCCGGGCAGGCGCCGCACCTCGACCGTCAGGTGCGCGCCGTGGGTGGCGTCGGGATCGTCGCCCGCGTCCTTCACCACCACCGCGCGGCACGCATCGGCATCGAGGAACCGGGCCTCATGCACGGGAAAGCGCACGATCTGCCCGTTGGGCAGGCGGCACTCGATCTCGCTGGGCGGCTCGCCCGTGACGAGCGCCATGGTCGCCGACTTCGCCGCCGCCGCCGCACACGCCCCGGTGGTAAAGCCGGTGCGGTTGCCGCGCTTCTTCGGCACGCTCTTGCGGATCTTCTCCTCGCTCACTCCTTACCCTCTTCGGCGAGCGCGAGCAAGGCGTGCAGCGCCGCCACGGCGAGGGTGGATCCCCCCTTGCGCCCGCGAATGGCGATCCACGGCACTTCCTGCTGCGCCATGAGCCGCTCCTTGGATTCGGCGGCCGAGACGAACCCCACCGGCATACCCAGTACCAGTGCCGGCCGCACGCCCTCTTCCTCGATGAGTCGAACCACCTCGATCAGCGCGGTCGGGGCATTGCCGACGGCCACGATCGACCCTTCGAGCAAGCCCAGACGGTGCGCCTTGCGCATCGCCTCGATCGCCCGGGTTCCGCCATTCGCCTTCGCCGCCGCGATCACGTCCTCGTCGGAAATGAACTGATGCGCCTTCATGCCGAAGTGCGCCAAGCGCGGCCGCGACAGCCCCACGCAGATCATCTCCACGTCGGCCACCACCGGCGCGCCGCGCCGGATCGCCGCGATGCCCGCCTCGATCGCCCCGGGGTGAAAGAACGTCAGTCCGTTGAACTCGAAATCGGCGCTCGCGTGGATCATGCGCCGCACCACCGGCCACTGCGACGCCGAATAGGAATGCGCATCGCCCACTTCGGCGTCGATGAGGGCGAAAGAATCGTGCTCGATGGCGCGCCCCAAGGCCGTGAGCTGCTCCGTGATCGCTGTCATGCTTCTTTTCCTCATCCGTGATGATGCGCGTGAGCATGCTCGTGGGCCGCGGCGGCGCGGTATTTGCAGCCGTCGCACTCGAGCATCCCCTCTCGTCCTTCCTCCCCCACCCGTGCTTCCAGCAAGGCGACGAGGCGCTCGTCGAAGCCGAAATGGCGCGCCAGCGCGAACGCCACCCGGGGATACTGCCGCCGCAGGCGCTCCACCTGCGCCCCGATGCGCTCGATCAGCACCCCGGTGAAGAGATAGACGGGAACGATCGCGATCTGCATCATGCCGAGCCTCACTTGCCGCGCCACCACCGTCTCCAGCCGCGGCCAAGTGATACCGGTAAACGCCAGATCGACCAGCTCGTGGTCATTGGCCTCGAACACCCAGCGCGCCATTTTTGCGAGCTCGGCGTTCCCTCCCGGATCCGACGAACCGCGTCCGAGCAAAATCACGCCGGTGGTGGCCGGATCGGGCACGTCCAGTTCCCCCAGCGCCTCCTGCAGCCGCTGCTGGATGAGCGAAAAAAGCTCCGCTCCCATGCCCAGATGCCGGCGCGCCACGAAGCGCACCTGCGGGTGGCGCGCCCGCGCCCGCTCGATCGCCTCGGGAAGCTCCATCTTCACGTGCCCGGCCGCGTTGAGGATGAGCGGCAGCACCACCACCTCGCGCGCGCCTTCCGCCGCCCGATCGAGCCCTTCGTCGAGCAGGATTTCGGCATGCTCGATGAAGCACAGCTCGATGTGCCACTGCGGCCGCATCTGCCGCCAGCGCGCCACGAATTCCGCGGTCTCGGCGTTGCCCGACGCCTCGCGCGAGCCGTGCGCCACCACCAGCACCGTCCGTTCGTTCATGTGTCGCTTTCCTTCGTCTTCGCCCGCCGCCAGCGATGGGTAAAAGAGGGATCGTAGAGCTTGCTGCGCGCCAGTTTCGGCCACGACGCCGCCCCCAGGGTGGGGCCGACCACGATCATCGCCTGGCTCACGATCCCCGCCTCGCGGCACGCCCGGCGCAATTCGCCGAGCGTGGTGCGCACGATGCGCTCTTCGCCCGGCCAGCTTGCCTTGTGCACCACCAGCACCGGCGCATCCTCCGGCCAGCCGGCCGCGCGCAGCCCGCGCTCGACTTCGGCAAGGCGCGTGATCGAGAGAAAGAGGCAGATCGTGCTGCGGTGCGCCGCCAGCGCCTCCAGCTCCTCGCCCGGCGGCATGGGTGTGCGCCCGGCCACCCGGGTGAGGATCACCGTCTGCGTCACCTCGGGCAGAGTCATCGACTCGCCCGCGGCCGCCATCGCCGCCATCGCCGACGACACCCCCGGCACCACTTTCCACGGAACGCCCGCCGCCGTGAGCGGCCGGGTGAGCTCGATGAGCGCCCCGTAGAGGGTGGGGTCGCCCGTCTGCAGGCGCACCACCGTCTCGTGCGCCTTCGCCGCGGCCACCAGCCACTCGGTCATCTCCTCGAGCGTCATGTCTTTCGAATCGCGGATGAGGCAACCCGGCGGCGCGTAGCGCGTCGCCGCGGCATCCACCAACGACCCGGCGAAGAGCACGGCACCGGCGCGTTCGAGCAGCCCCTTGCCCTTGACGGTGAGGAGCTCCGGATCGCCGGGGCCAGCCCCGACGAACCACACCGTTCCTGGCATCAGACCCGACCTGCGAAGAGGCGCCGCTGCAGCAACAGGGATTCCCCGCCGCCATGCCAAGCCTTGGCCGCCGCGAGCACCGCCAGGTCGATGAGCGGCTCGACGAGCACCACCGCGAGGTAGGCCGCGCCGAATGAAGCCACCTGGGCGAGATTCTCCGCGCCGATCCCCTGGCCGTAGAGCGCCCAGAACGCCACCCACGACACCACGCCCCCCTGATAGGCAAGCGACAGGCGCAGCACATCGCGATAGCGCAGATCGACGTAAGGAGTATGCGGCGGCACGATGCGCCGCGCCAGGAGCGCCGTGGCAAAGAGCGGCACGAGGAGCGTGGTCACGTTCATGCCGAACTGCGGCAGATCGGCCGGGGCGAAGAAGAGCCCTTGCATGAGCAAGCCTGCCGCCAGACCCAGAGCCGCCGCCGCGGGGCCGAAGAGCAGCAGTAGGGTGGAACCCAGGATGAGGTGGACCTCGGACACGCCCACCGGCTGGTGGGGCAGAACCTCGAAGAAACAGAACACGAGCAAGGACGCCACGAACGCGCGCAGCGCGAGCGCCGGCAAGCCGTCCTTTTTCACCACCTTGGCCGAGAGCAAGAACGCCGCCCCCAGGCTTGCGGCCGCGGTGGCATGACCCAGCAACAGTTTGGCGCCCGTGACGACGCCTGGTTCGATATGCATGACCCGTCTCCTTTGCGAACGTTTCGCCAAGACGAGCCGCACGAGGAGAAAGGGCCTACGGGAGAGGGGAAGAGGAAAAAAAACCGCCCCGGACCGTCAGCCAAACCCACACCCCGGGGCTCGCACCAACTACGCACTCCGGGCCGGTCTTCTGGCTCGCCGTCATCCGGTCCGCGCGCCTTCCCATGCCCTCGAAGGCACAGTGGCCGATGCGCTTCCCGTCAGGCTCACAGCAGCGGGGGCTGCGTCGGAATGGCGGGGCGATGCCCGCTTCACCGGCTTCCCGTTTCACCCGCTCCCAAGACATCGGAGCGAGCACCCGAAGCAAGGGCAAGATACACCGCCGCGGCGCGCGATGTCAACGCCATCCCTTCTTCTCCCCTCTTCCAGTGGATCGTGAAGAAACGCGGGCAAGTCCTTGAACGGATTCATCACGCTGCGCCCTTTTCACAGAATTATCCACAAGCCTACCCCCATCCCTGTCCGCGCTTTCCCTGTTCCCTTCCAAACGGTTCCAGACCGTGCATGAACACAGGGATTCTCCGGTAATCGTTTGTGGATCAATGAGAATATTTACCCGGCACTGGATTCCATCCCCAATTCCTCCACCGCCGCTCCCAGGTTTTTCCCGAAGTTTTCCCGACGGGGAAACGCTTGAATCCTGCGGAAGCCACAAAGTTATCCACAGATTTGGGATGAACGTTGTTTACATGGTTTTTTGTTTACTACTTCAAATTGTTTACCAACCCATGTCGCCGCAAATGACTATTCATACAGAAAGGTCTTTTTAAAGACCGTAAATTTTTTATGGTTTCTTGCTGTGGCAAACCCGCCACAGTGAACAAGGACGAGGGAAAGCGTGGGAAAGTTTGGGGAAAACTTGCCGTTTTTTCCGCATCGGAGAAAGCATTCGTCTACGCCGCACTGCTTGCAAGCCCATGCGCCCACGGGATCACCATCAAGGAAACTTCAATGTTATCAAAGTGTTTCTTTGGTTTTCCACAGATCCTCCTCGAGCATAGTAAACACTAAAAGTTTTTATAAAAGATCTGTGTACAACTACCCATCGCCGCGGCTTCGCCCCACCGTCCCTTGCCCCTTGCCCTCGCCGTCCCTTCCCCCTAGACTTCGCTGCAGCCTTCGAGAGGACCTCGCCGTGCACTTCGAACACCGCCTTTTCTTCGCTCCGGAAGAATCACTCGATGCCATCGAGGTCTGGCAGGGCCTGGCGACGCGCATCGAGCATCCGCAGGAATTCGTCCTGGGGCTGACCGGCTGCGACATCCTGGAGCGAGGCCCGGCGCACGTGCTGCGCCGGCTGCACTTTGGCCACGACAGCTACCGCGATCGCGTCGAGTGGGAAGAGGGAAAACGCCTGCGCTTCGTCGTCGAACCCCAGGACGGCCGGCCCGGCGGAACGCTGGAGATCTCGCTCATCATCGAAGGCGAACGCCTCGGGCTGAATTTCCGCTATGACACCACCCTGGACGAAGCGCTGCTTGCGCCCGACGGCCGGCCCGTGGCCGAGTGGCTTGCCCAGGCCTATGCTGCGGCCGATGCCGACACCATGGCGTGCATCGTCGCGATCGCGCGAAAGAAACGAGGAAAAGCATGATCGAATTCAAGAACCTGCGCCTCTACCGCTGGGATGGTCCGGAAGGGCGCACCTACTGGAACGAGCTCTTCCTCCGCAGTCCCTTCCTGCCGGTGGGGCCGCAGAACGAGACGAGCGAAGGCTGGGCGCCGCCCTTCGGCGACGACGAGGCCATAGCGGACATAGGGGGGCACTGGCTGGCGCATTGGGTGCGCGAGGAGCGTATCCTGCCGGCGAGCGTGGTCAAGGCCGAGGCCGAACAGCGCGCCGAGGCGATCGCCGAGGAGCGGGGCTATCCCCTCTCGCGCAAGGAACTGCGTGACCTGCGCGAGGCCATCCGCGCCGAATGGCTGCCGCGCGCCTTCACCCGGCGCCGGCGCGTGCCGGTGTGGATCGATCCGCGCGAAGGGTGGTTCGCCGTCGATGCCGGCAGCCTCGCCCTTGCCGAACGGGTGATCGACACCCTGCGCGCCAGCGCCGAACGTTTCCCCTTGAAGCCCTGGCGCACCCGGCTCGCGCCCGCCTCGGCGATGGCCGACTGGCTGCTCGCCGGCGAGGCCCCCGGCCCCTTCTCGCTCGAAGACGAAGTGCAGCTCGAAGCGCAGGACGACAGCCGCGCGCTCGTGCGCTACGCGCGGCTTCCCCTGCAGGAGGAAAAAGTCGCCGCCGAGATCCGCGCCCACCTGGCGGCCGGCAAGCGCCCGACGCGGCTCGCGCTCGCCTATGCCGACCGGCTGAGTTTCGCGCTCACCGCCGATGGAGCGCTCAAACGCCTCGCGCGCACCGACGCGGAGGACGAGACGGCGGGCGAAGCGCGCGACGCCCGCGAGCGCTTCGAGGGGCGGTTCTACCTCTTCGCCGAAACGCTGCGCGCCATGCTGCCGGCGCTGTCGGCGGCGCTTGGAGGAGAGCCCGCCGAAGACGGCGAGCAGGGAAAGAGCTCGACTTCCCCGATCTCCGGCAAAGCCGGCAGCCAGGCATCGAGCGCATGACATCCCTCTTCGAGGCACAGGCGGTATTCCGGCGCAAAGGGCGAGTGCGCCAGATGCAAGGCAGGAAGGCGCAGATCCGCGTGATAGACCCACACTCCGTCCTCCAGCCTCGCCTGCGGCGGGGGCTCCATGCCGGCGCCCGAGCCGCGGATGCGCCCTTCGACGAAAACGAGCCGGGCCGGCACCCCCTCCTCGATGCGCCAGCGCTCTTCCCACGGCGTCTTCTCGATCGAATGCTGCCAGCTCAAGGTGAAGACGCCCACGGGCAGGAAGACCGTCGTTCCCAGCGCGCTCAGGCACAGACCGCTCATGGGCACTTCATGCCGTCGGCGCTGGCCGCGGGCGATGGCGCCAGAAGTGCCACCCTAACAAAGCCAAACCGGCCGCCAACCCCAACTCGTCGGTGAGTGGTACGGCGGCAACGAGCAGGGCTGCGGCGACGAAAGCCCACAGCCGCTCTAACCAGGACATGGGACCGAGCCAGTAGCCGATCGCCGTGCAGCCCCACAGCCAGATGGCCAGCAGTGCCTTGAAGACGACGTAGGCCACCTCCATCCATCCTGGATCGCCCTGCAGCATCAGCGCCGGGGCGTATACCGCCATGAAGGGGATGATGAAGCCGGCTACCGCCACGCGGATCGCCTGCAGGCTAATGGCCAGGCCCGAGGCCCCGGCGATGGGTGCAGCGGCGAAACAGGCCAGCGCCACCGGAGGCGTGAGATCGGCCATGATGCCGAAATAGAAGACGAACATGTGGCTGACGATGAGCGGCACACCCAGGTGCAACAGGGCCGGGGCGGCGAGCGAGCTGGTGATGATGTAGTTGGGAATCGTCGGGATACCCATGCCCAGCACCAGGCATACGAGCATGGTGAGCAGCAGCGACAGGAAGAGGCTGTGCTGCCCCACGGCGAGCACCGCGTTGGCAAAGCTCGAGGCCGCCCCGGTGAGCGTCATCACGCCGATGATGACGCCGACCTGGGCGCAGGCGATCCCCACCGGCAGCGCCTGCCGCGCCCCCTCGGCCAAGGCCGCGACCAGATCCGGCAGAGTAGGCCGGCTCTTCGGGAGGAATGCGCAGGCGAGCACCAGGACGGCGATGAGCACCAGCACCGGCGCGATCCCCCAGCGGAAGAAGGCGGCGCAGATCAGCCCCAGTACGATCCAGAAAAGGGTGCGAATCGCGCCCCTCAATGCCGCCTCCGACAGGCTCGCGCCCAGGATCAGCACCACGGTGAGTAGCAGGCCGACGAGGCCGGCGAAGAGCGGCGTGTAGCCGGAAAAGAGCAGATAGACCAGCACCGCCAGCGGCAGTACCAGATGCCAGCGCTCGCGCACCGCGCGCCACGGATTGGGCAGGCTCTCCTTGGGCATGCCGGTCAGGCCCAGTCGCCCTGCCTCCAGATGCACCACCCAAAACGCCGTCACGAAGTAGAGGATGGCCGGGATGAGCGCCGCGCGCGCCACTTCCACGTATTCCACCCCGATCGTCTCGGCCATGATGAAGGCCACCGCCCCCATCACCGGCGGCATGATCTGTCCGCCCATGCTGGCCGTGGCCTCCACCCCGCCGGCAAACTCGGGACGGTAGCCGAACTGCTTCATCAGACGGATGGTGAACTGGCCGGTCGTCACCACGTTGGCCACGCCGCTGCCGTTGATCGTCCCCATGAGGGCCGACGCGACCACCGCCACCTTCGCCGGCCCGCCTTGGGTGTGTCCGACGAGTCCCAGAGCGAAATCGGTGAAGAGCTTGAGCATGCCGGCGCGCTCGAGAAAAGCGCCGAAGAGGATGAAAAGGAAGATGTAGCTCGAACTGACGTAGATCGGAATGCCGTAGATGCCTTCGGTGCCGAAGGAGAGGTGCTCGATCACCTGCTCCCATGGGTAACCACGGTGATTCAAGGGCTCCGGTAGCCAGCGCCCATAGACCGCATAGAGCACCAGCACGCCGCAGATGAGCGGCAAGGCCCAGCCCATCATGCGCTGCGTGGCGAGGAAGACGAGCACCATGAGCGTGATGCCAATCCACAGATCGAGCGAGGTCGGCTCGCCCGAGCGCAGCATCAGTTCATGCTCGAACACCCACTGATAGGCGGCCACCCCCGCCGCGAGCAGCGCGCAGGCGAGGAACAGCAGCGGAACGAGCCTCTTGCCCTTGGCCAGACCGTCGCGCGCGAGGAAGCCGAAAGTGAGCGTGAGCAGAAAACCCACATGCACGGCGCGCGTGACCAGGGAAGAGAAAGGCGTGAAGGCCGCCGTGTAGAGTTGAAAAAGGGAGAAAGCCACCGCGATGAGAAAAAGCAGGCGTGAAGCAACCCCCCTCTCGTCTTCCGCCGCTTGGCCGACGCCTTCGTGCATGGTGCCCCTCCTTCAACGGATCAGGCCGACTTCACGGTAATAGCGCTCCGCCCCCGGATGCAGCGGGATCGGCAGACCCTTGGTGGCCTCTTCGAGCTTGATTCCCTTGGCTGCGGTATGGGCGGCCACGAGCTCGTCGAGATGCTCGAACATCGACTTCGTCATGCGATAGACCACCTCTTCCGGCACCCCGCTGTGCGTCACCAGAATGTTGCGCACCGCCACCGTCGGGACGTCCTGATCCTGCCCGCTGTAGGTACCGGCCGGGATCACCGCCGGCTGGTAGGCCGGATCGCCGATCTTGGTCACGACCTCCGGCGGCACCGGGACGACGACGATGGGCACATTAGTCGCCAGGTCACGGATCGAAGAAACGCCCAAGCCGGCCGACTGCAAGGTGGCGTCGAGCTGGCGGTTCTTCATTAGTTCGACCGATTCGCCGAAGGGGAGATATTCCACCTTGCCGAGATCGGCGTAGGACAGTCCCGCGGCGGCGAGGACGGCGCGCGCATTGAGCTCGGTGCCGGATCGCGGCGCTCCCACCGACAGGCGCTTGCCGCGCAGATCCTGCAGGGTGCGGATGCCGGATTCCTTGCTCGCCACGATCTGGATATAGTTTGGATAGATCGCCGCCAGCGCCCGCAGCTTGTCGAGCTTCTGTTTGAAACCGGCTTCCTCGTTCCCCGTCCATGCTTGGGTGACGGCATCGCCCAGCGAGAAGCCCACTTCGCCGCGGCCGGCCTGCAGCAGGTTGAGATTCTCGGCGCTCGCCTTGGTCGCCTGCACACTCGTCTTGGCGCCGGGAATGGCTTCACTGTAGATCTTGGAAAGGGCCACCCCCAGCGGGTAATAGACGCCGCTCGTGCCGCCGGTGAGCACGGTGATGTAGGTCTGCGCCTGGGCCACGGCAGCGCAAGTGCACAGCGCCAGCGCAGCGATGAGGTGACGGATCGCACCCATGGTCTTCCTCCTCTGGTCGATGATCGGGCCGGTCTGGCGCCGGCTCAGGTTCTCTTTTTAGCAGCACTGCTGGGGGCGGTCAAGAACCCCTGGGTTTGGGGCTAGCTCGAGGGCCGAAATATCGGCTAGCATGGAGTCCATCGACTTTTCGCGGATCGAACCATGTCGCTCGGTATCGTCGACTATTCCACCTTTCTGATCGGCACCATCTTCATCATTTTGCTGCCGGGGCCCAATTCGCTCTACGTGATGACCACGGCCTCGCGCCATGGCGCGCGCGCCGGTGCCCGGGCGGCGCTCGGCGTACTTGTGGGGGATACGGTGCTGATGTTCGCGGCGGTGTTCGGCGCCGCCTCGCTCTTGAAGCTCGTGCCGGCGCTCTTTCTCGGTCTGCGGCTCGCGGGGGCGGTTTATTTGTGCTGGATCGGCCTGCAGCTGATGCGCGCCGCCTGGCGGGCGAGCCAAGCCTTGCGCCGCGGCGAGGCGATCGCCACGCCCGAAGAAGAAGTGCGCACGGGGGCTTTGCACCCCTTCCGTTCGGCCTTGCTCATCAGCCTGATGAACCCCAAGGCCATTCTCTTTTTCTTTTCCTTCTTCATCCAGTTCGTGGACCCTCAGGCGGAGTATCCGCTCCTCGCCTTCCTGGTGCTGGGGGTGTCGGTGCAGCTGTGCAGCATGACCTATCTCGCCACCCTGGTGCTCGCCGGCGCCAAACTCGCCGCGGCCTTCCGCCGACGCCGGCGGCTCGCCATCGGCGGCACCGGCGCGGTGGGGGCGCTCTTCGTCGCCTTCGGGATGAAGCTCGCGACGGCAAGCCTCGAATGAGGCGCCGTCGCCGGTCTCACACGTCGATGTTGCGGGCGTAGAGCGCGTTCGTCTCGATGAAGGCGCGCCGCGGCTCGACCTGCTCGCCCATCAGGGTGGTGAAGATCTCGTCGGCAGTGATGGCGTCCTCGATCTGCACGCGCAGCAGCCGCCGCACCGCCGGGTCCATGGTCGTCTCCCACAGCTGCTCGGGGTTCATCTCGCCCAGTCCTTTGTAGCGCTGCTTGACGAGGTTGCGCTCGACTTCGGCGAGGAGCCACTGCACCGCCTCGGCGAAACTGCCCACCGGCTGGCTTTTTTCGCCGCGGCGCACCTGCGCCCCCGGGCCGACGAGATCGGCCAGCGTCCGGGCGGCCTCGCGGATGAGGCGCCAGTCGTGCGAGGCGAGGAAATCGGGGTCGATGCGCGAGCGCCGGGCGTTGCCGTGGTGCATGCGCGTGAGCTCCAGCACCCACTCCTCGCTCTCTTCGTCGAACACGGCTTCGACTTCCAGCGTTCCTTCGAGCACGGCGCGCAGCCGCTCGGCACTGGCCAAGGCCGCTTCCTGGCTGGAGAGGTCGAGGGCGACGTCGTTGGCGAGAAGCGTGCGCAGCGCCTGCGCGTCGATGCGCGCGGCGTGACGGGAGATGAGCGATTCGGCCAGCAGATACTGGCGCGCCAGACCGGCGAGCGTCTCGTCACGCAGCGGTTCGGCTCCTTCGCGCGGCAGCAGTTCCGCTCCGTCGAGGGCGAGCCTGAGCAGGTGCTGCTGCAGCTCCTGGTCGTCCTTGAGGTAGAGCTCGGTCTTGCCGTGCTTGATCTTGTAGAGCGGCGGCTGGGCGATGTAGATGTGGCCGCGCTCGACGAGCTCGGGCATCTGCCGGTAGAAGAAGGTGAGCAGCAGGGTACGGATGTGGGCGCCATCGACGTCGGCGTCCGTCATGATGATGATGCGGTGGTAGCGCAGCTTCTCCGGCTTGTATTCGTCCTTGCCGATGCCGGTGCCCAGCGCCGTGATGAGGGTGGCGATCTCCTGGCTTTGCAGCAGCTTGTCGAAGCGCGCCTTCTCCACGTTGAGGATCTTGCCCTTGAGCGGCAGGATGGCCTGGAATTTGCGGTCGCGCCCCTGCTTGGCCGAGCCGCCGGCCGAATCCCCTTCGACGAGGAAGAGCTCGCACAGCGCCGGATCCTTTTCCTGGCAGTCGGCGAGCTTGCCGGGAAGCCCCACGCCGTCGAGCAAACCCTTGCGCCGCGTCATTTCACGCGCCTTGCGCGCCGCCTCGCGCGCCCGCGCCGCCTCTACGATCTTGCCGCAGATCGTCTTGGCGTCGTTGGGGTTTTCCAGCAGGAATTCGGCGAGCTTGGCCGAGACGATCTCTTCGACCGCCGGGCGCGCCTCGGAGGAGACGAGCTTCATCTTCGTCTGGCTCGCGAACTTAGGGTCGGGCATCTTCACCGACAGGACACAGGCAAGGCCCTCGCGCATGTCATCGCCCGTGATCTCGACCTTGGCCTTCTTCGCGATCTCCTGCTCTTCGATGTAGCGGTTGATGACGCGCGTGAGCGCGGCGCGCAGCCCCGTGAGGTGCGTGCCGCCGTCGGGCTGCGGGATGTTGTTGGTGTAGCACAGCACCTGTTCCTGGTAGCTGTCGTTCCACTGCATCGCCACCTCGACGGCGATCTCCACTTCGTGCCCCACGTCCTGCGGCACTTTCACCACCCCCTGGGCGTGGAAGATGTGGGGATGGATGGGCTGCTTGTTGCGGTTGAGGTATTCGACGTAGCCGCGCACCCCGCCGGAGAAGGCGAAATCCTCCTCCTTGCCGGTGCGCTGGTCGATGAGCTTGATGCGCACGCCATTGTTGAGGAAGGAGAGCTCGCGCAGGCGTTTGGCGAGGATGTCGTAATGGTATTCGACGGTGCCGAAGATTTCCTCGTCGGCGAGCCAATGCACCTCGGTGCCGCGCTTGGTGGTCGGCCCCAGTTCGCGCATCTTGCGCACCGGGATGCCGTCGATCACTTCCTCGTCGAACACGGCCGGTACGCCGCGGTGGAACTCCATGAAGTACTTCTTGCCGTCGCGCCGCACCGTGAGCCGCAGCCACTTGGAGAGCGCGTTGACGCAGGACACACCCACGCCGTGCAGCCCGCCGGAGACCTTGTAGCTGTTCTGGTTGAACTTGCCGCCGGCGTGCAGCACGCACATGACGATTTCGGCGGCGCTGCGCTTGGGCTCGTGTTTGTCGTCCCACTTGATGCCCACCGGGATGCCGCGGCCGTTGTCGATCACCGACACGGAGTTGTCGGCGTGGATCGTCACCACGATCTCGTCGCAGTAACCGGCCAGCGCCTCGTCGATGGCGTTGTCGACCACCTCGAACACCATGTGGTGCAGACCGGTGCCGTCGGAGGTATCGCCGATGTACATGCCGGGACGCTTGCGCACGGCCTCCAGCCCTTCGAGCTGCTGGATGGCGGATTCGTCGTAGGTTTCGCTGGGAGTTTTCTGCACGTCTCGGCTCATGACGGAAATTCTTTCCTCGTATCGATAAAATGTCTGACAGATTTTTCTTGCTGCGGTTCTACAGGCGCATCGGCATCACGACGTATTCGAAGCCTTCGTCCTCGGGGACGGTGATGAGCGTGGCGGCGTTGCCGTCCTTGAGCGACAGATGCACGACCTCGTTGGTGAGCGCCCCCAGCACGTCGAGCAGATAGCCGACGTTGAAGCCGATTTCCAGCGGTTGGCCGTCGTAGGCGATCTCGATCTCCTCGACCGCCTCTTCCTGCTCGGCGTTGTGGCTCGACAGGCGCACCAGGCCCGGGGAGAAGGAGAGTTTGACCGGGCGGATCTTGTCGCTGGCAAGGATCGCCACGCGCTGCAAGGACTGCTGCAGCTCGGTACGCACGAAGGAGACGCGGATGGGGTGATCCTTGGGAATGACGCGGCGGAAGTCGGGGAAGCGCCCGTCGATGATCTTGCTGAGGAATTCGGTGTCCTTGAAACGAAACACGATCTGTTTGTCGGCGATGCGCACTTCCACCGTCTCGTCGCTGTCGGCGAGCAGCCGCTGCAGTTCGCCCACCGCCTTGCGCGGTACGATGGCTTCGCGTGCGCCAGACAGGGGCTCGGAGAGCGGCTGGGCGCAGTGGGCGAGGCGGTGGCTGTCGGTGGTGACCACGTCGAGCCGGTCGCCCTCGGCGGCAAAGAGCATGCCGACGAGGTAATAACGGATGTCCTGCTGCGCCATGGCGTAGGAAGTGAGCGCGATCAGCCGCCGCAGCTCGCGCTGGGTGAGCCGCATCGGCGCGTCTTCTCCCTGCGGTGCCACCAGGCGGGGGAATTCTTCGGCCGGCAGCGCCTGCAGCGTGAAGCGGCTGCGGCCGCAGCGCAGCACCAGGCGGCTGTCGCCGTCGCGCTCGAGCCGTATCACCGCGCCTTCGGGCAGGCTGCGCAGGATGTCGAGCAGCTTCTTCGCATTGACGGTGAGCCTTCCCTCTTCACCCGGCAGCTCGCTCGCGTCGATGCGTACGGCGAGCTGCATCTCGCCGTCGGTGGCGGTGAGGCCGAGGCGGCCGGCGTCGCGCTCGAGCAGCACGTTGGCGAGGATGGGCATCGTCTGGCGTTTTTCGACCACGCCGCTCGCGGCCAGCAGCGGTTGCAGCAGCTGGTCGCGGGTCGATTCGAGAAAAAGCATTCGGTCTCTCTCCTGCAATGAAAGTCTTCAGCCGCGCAGCACCTGCAGCAGCACGTGGACGTCGTGGTTGAGCTGGGGGTCGGTCAGCCGCAGCTCGTTGATCGTGCGGTAGGCGTGCAGCACCGTCGTGTGGTCGCGCCCGCCGAAGGCCTCGCCGATGGCCGGCAGCGACAGCGGCGTGAGCTCCTTGGCGAGCCACATCGCCACCTGGCGCGGCCGCGCCACCGCGCGCGTGCGCTTCTTCGAGTGCATGTCGGCGACCTTGGTCTTGTAGTAGTCGGCCACCGTCTTCTGGATGTGCTCGACGCTGAGCTGGCGGTTGTAGGCGTGCAGGATGTCCTTGAGCGCCTCCTTGGCCAGCTCCAGCGTGATCGGCTGGCTGTGGAAGTTGGCGAAGGCCACCACCTTGTTGAGCGCGCCTTCGAGCTCGCGCACGTTCGAGCGCAGGTTCTTGGCGATCAGGAAGGCCACGTCGTCGCCCACCTGCACGCCCAGCAGTTGCGCCTTCTTCTGCACGATGGCCACCCGCATCTCGAGCTCGGGCGGTTCGATCTGCACCGTCAGGCCCCAGTCGAAGCGCGAGATGAGCCGGTCTTCCAGCCCTTGGATGTCTTTGGGGTAGGTGTCGCAGGTGATGACGATCTGCTTGTGCGCCTCGGTGAGGGCGTTGAAGGCGTGGAAGAACTCTTCCTGCGTGCGCGCCTTGTTCTGGAAGAACTGGATGTCGTCGATGAGCAGCACGTCGAGCGAACGGTAGTAGCGCTTGAAGGCGTCGAAGCTCTTCTGCTGGTAGGCGCGCACCACGTCGGCATAGTAATCTTCCGCGTGCACGTAGCGGATCACCACGCGCGGGTCGGTGCGGAAAATGGCATTGCCGATGGCATGGATGAGGTGGGTCTTGCCCAGGCCGACGCCGCCGTAGACGAAAAGGGGGTTGTAGGAGGCGCCCGGATTGTGCGCCACCTGCATGGCCGCGGCGCGGGCCAGATCGTTGGCGCGGCCGGTCACCAGGGTGTCGAAGGTCGCCGCCGGGTTGAGCCGCGTGCGCTCGTAGAGGGCTTCGAGGGTCGAGGAAGGAGCGACGTCCTCGGCAAGCGGCAGAGGGCGGCGTTTCGGGGCGCTGCGACCGGGCCTGGGCTTGGGTTCGGTGGAACTCTCCTCTGCCGGCGACGCAGCAGGGGGGGATTCCTGAGCCGCCGCCGCGGGCGTCTCGGTCGCGTCGGTCGATGAAGGGACTTCGGCGGATGCGGCACGGGAGGGGCGCGGCGGCGTTCCCCCTTTGGTCGCCGCGCCCAGCTGCAGTTCGGCCTGGGCGATGCCGAGCTCGGCGAGATGCTCGGCGATCTTGGGCCAATAGCGCTCGCGCACCCACTGCAGGATGAAGCGGTTGGGGGCGAGCACGCGCAGCCGCACCCCTTCGCCGCCTTCCTCGGGTTCGGCGCTCAAGGCGCGGATCCAGGTGTTGAATTGCTGCGCCGGCAGCGAGGCACGCAGACGCTCGCAGCAGGCGGTCCACGCTTCGTGACTCAAGGAAAGCCCTCTGGATGGATTGACGATGCTCGAGGGGGTATTCTAACCCGTCCACGCCGAAAGGGGAGTTATCCACAGGATGGGCGAAATCGCGGCGCACGCAGCAGCCCAAGCCAAGGTATTGGTAAAATGAGCGGCCTTTATCCCCTGAGGCCCTTCTTCGGCCGACGGCGGGAAACTTACGGGCGTGACATCGATCGATGCATCGATGCGTTTTTTCCACACCTCCCTGTGAAGGAGCCGGTCATGAAAAAGCTCTTCTTGTTGTTCGGCGCGCTCTTATGCTCGCTCGCTTCGGGTGCGGCGATGGCCGAGGACAAGCCCTTGCGCATCGGCATCGAAGCCGCCTATCCCCCCTTCGCCTACAAGACGCCCGAGGGCAAGCTCGCCGGTTTCGACTACGACATCGGCAACGCCCTGTGCGAGGAGATGAAGGTCAAGTGCCAGTGGATCGAGCAGGAGTTCGACGGCCTGATCCCTGCGCTGAAGGTGCGCAAGATCGACGCGGTGATCTCTTCGATGTCGATCACCGACGAGCGCAAGAAATCGGTCGATTTCAGCAAGAAATACTACTACACCCCCGGCCGCCTGGTGATGAAGGCGGGCAGTGAGGTGAAGGATCCCCTGGTCGATCTGAAGGGCAAGAAAGTCGGCGTGCAGCGCGCCACCATTTTCGACCGCTATGCCACCGACGTCTTCGCCCCGGCCGGCATCGAGGTGGTGCGCTACGCATCGCAGGAAGAAGTCTTCCTCGACCTCGTCGCCGGGCGCATCGACGCTTCGCTCGCCGACGCGGTGAGCATCCAGTTCGGCTTTCTCCAAACCGATGCCGGTAAAGGGTTCGCCACGGTGGGGCCGGCCTTCACCGACCGGAAGTATTTCGGCGAGGGTATCGGCGTGGCGGTGCGCAAGGGCGACACGGCGCTGGTGGAGAAATTCAACGCCGCCATCGACGCGATCCGCGCCAACGGCAAGTACCAGCAAATCGCGAAGAAATACTTCGATTTCGACATCTATGGCGAATGAGCCCGTTGGAGGTGGGCGATGAGCGGCGGCTATTGGCTCACCATCGTCGAAGGCAGCTGGCTGACGCTGCGCCTGGCGCTGGGCTCCATGGCGCTGGCCGTGGCGCTGGGGCTCGCGGGGGCGGGAGCGCGGCTCTCGCCGCTGCGCCCGCTTGCCTGGCTCGGTGAAGCCTACGCCACCGTGATCCGCGGCATCCCGGATCTGGTGATGATTCTTTTGGTCTATTTTGGCGGTCAGGATCTCGTCAATCGCGCCGCGGCGCTCGTCGGTCACGAAGACTACATCGACATCGACCCGTTCGCCGCCGGCGTGGCCACCCTGGGATTCATCTTCGGTGCCTATCTGTCGGAGACCTTCCGCGGAGCCTTCCTCTCCATCCCCAAAGGGCAGGTGGAGGCCGGATTCGCCTACGGCATGAGTCGCTGGCAGGTGTTCCGCCGCATCCTGTGGCCGGAGACGGTGCGCCTGTCGATTCCCGGCATCGCCAACAACTGGCTGGTGCTCATCAAGTCCACCGCCCTCGTGTCGGTGCTGGGCCTGCCGGACATGATGTTCCACGCCAAGCAGGCGGGGGACGCCACGCGCCAGCCCTTCACCTATCTGCTGCTCGCCGGGGCGCTCTACCTGGCGATCACTAGCGTGTCGCTGCTCGCACTGCGCGTGATCGAGAAGCGGTTCTCCCTGGGCGTACGGGAAGTGCAGCTGTGATCCTCGATTTTTCCGTCATCTGGGAGAATCTGCCCCAGTTCCTGCACGGCGTGGGCGTCACGCTGCAGCTGCTCTTCGTGTCGCTCGCCGTGGGCTTCGTCTGGGCGGTGCCGCTTGCGCTGATGCGGGTGTCGGGTTCGCCCTGGCTCAACCTGCCCGTCTGGTTCTATACCTACGTGATCCGCGGCACGCCCATGCTCGTGCAGCTCTTCCTGCTCTATTACGGCGTGGCGCAGTTCGAGGCCGTGCGCGCGAGCCTTTTCTGGCCTTGGCTGTCGGACGCCACTTTCTGCGCCTGCCTGGCGTTCGCCATCAACACTTCCGGCTACACCGCGGAGATCATCGCCGGTTGCCTCAAGACCACCCCGCCGGGTGAGATCGAGGCGGCGCGCGCCGCCGGCATGTCGCGCCTGCAGATGTACCGGCGTATCCTCCTGCCTTCGGCGCTGCGCCGGGCGCTGCCGCAGTACAGCAACGAAGTGGTGATGATGCTGCACGCCACCAGCATGGCTTCGCTCGTGACGCTCGCCGACATCACCGGCGTGGCGCGCACGATCAGCGCGCAGTATTTCCTGCCCTTCGAGGCTTACCTCACCGCCGGCGCCTTCTATCTCGTGCTCACGTTCCTGTTGCTGCAGCTCTTCAAGGCCGCCGAGCGCCGCTGGCTCGCCCACCTGCGGCCGCAGCGTCGCTGAACCATTTTCCTGTCGCCAGACCCGATCCGCAAGGCGAACCATTCATGGTCAAACTCGAAGTCGACGATTTGCACAAGCGCTATGGGGCGCACGAAGTCCTCAAAGGGGTTTCGCTCAAGGCCGACGCCGGCGACGTCATCAGCGTCATCGGCTCGAGCGGTTCGGGCAAGAGCACGCTGCTGCGCTGCATCAACCTGCTCGAGCAGCCCAACGCCGGGCGCATCGTGCTCGACGGCGAAGAATTGCGGCTCGTGCCGGCCAAGGACGGCACCCTGCGCGCGGCCGATCGCAAGCAGCTGCAGCGCATCCGCTCGCGCCTGGCCATGGTCTTCCAGCATTTCAACCTGTGGTCGCACATGACCGCGCTGGAGAACGTGATCGAGGTGCCGGTACACGTGCTGGGCGTGCCAAAAAAGGAGGCGATCGAGCGCGCCGAGCATTACCTCGCCAAGGTCGGCGTGGCGCACCGCAAGAACGCCTATCCCTCGCACATGTCCGGCGGCGAGCAGCAGCGCGTGGCGATCGCCCGGGCGCTGGCAGTGGAGCCAGAGGTGATGCTCTTCGACGAGCCGACCTCGGCGCTCGACCCCGAGCTCGTCGGCGAGGTGCTCAAAGTGATGCGCGACCTCGCGCAGGAGGGCCGCACCATGATCGTGGTCACGCACGAGATGGGCTTCGCGCGCGAGGTGTCCACGCACGTCATGTTCCTGCACCAGGGGCTGGTCGAGGAAGAGGGCAACCCGCGCGAAGTGCTGGCGCGCCCGCGCAGCGAGCGGCTGCAGCAGTTCCTTTCGGGGAATTTGAAGTGAGGCGTTTCAGCGCAGCACGACCTCCACGAGGTAGCCGGGCTGTTTGAGGCTCGTGAGCACGAAGCGCTCGAAACGCGGACAGGCGGCAAGCGTCGCCGCGGCGATCGCGCGGGCAGCGGGCAGGAGGCGATCGTCGTCGACCATGTTGAGCACGGGGATCACGCGTTTTCCCGATGTGCCTTGCAATAGCCCGTTTTCATGCGTGTAGAGCGCGACGAAGTCGGCGATGGTCACCGGCTCGCCGAGGGCGCGTCCGGTGAGTGCGGAGACGCGCTCGGGGCGATGCGCGATCGCCTCGGAGAGGGGCTGTCCCAGCGCCTGGAGCGAGAGGACGAGGAGCACCGTGTCGGTCGCCTCGGGCAGGCTCGGTTCGTGCGGCGCCGGGGCCTTGAGGAGCCGCGAGCGGGCACCGTCGGCCTTCACCAGCGTGAGATCGAACCTGCCTTCGCGGTGCAGCCGGTCGATGCGCGCACCGGACACCGCTGCTACCCGCCCCGGCTTGTCCGAGGGCGTGGCATAGGCCACTTTCCGCCCGCGGCTTGCGCGTACCTTTTCTTCGAGTTCGTCTTCGGGGGCGACGAGGATCTCGGCGCCCAGTTCCGGGCCGAAGGAGGTGATGAAGGTGGTGGTGGTGAGGGCCACGCGTCCCGGGTGGGCGGCGAAGATCTGGTAGAGCGAGGTCTTCTTGCCGCCTGCGCCAACGGCGGCGAGGATGCCGCGCCGGGCGCCCAGCGCTTCGAGGAGCTCGGTTGCTCGTTCGCTCATTGGAGATCCCCCTTCGTCAGCCGCCGGTGGCGTTCATGTGGCGGAAGAGGACGGGCTTGGCGGTGAGATCGAACTCGTGCCCCTTGGGTTTGATCGCCATCGCGGCAACGATGGCTTCCTTGAGCGGTTCGAGTGCTCCGGGGTGGGTACGCAGCACCCGGCGCAGGTCGACCGAGTGCTCTTGCCCCAGGCACAGCAGGAGCCGCCCTTCGGTGGTGACGCGCACGCGGTTGCAGCTGTCGCAGAAGTTGTGGCTGTGCGGCGAAATGAAGCCGACGAGGGTGCCGGTCTCGGCGATGCGCTCGTAGCGCGCCGGGCCGCCGGTGCGTTCGACGGTGGGCAGCAGCGTGTAACGCTCCGAGATGCGCGCGCGCACTTCGTCGCTGGGCACGAAGCTCGTGCGCCGATCGTGCCCGTCGATCTCGCCGAGCGGCATTTCCTCGATGAAACAGACAGTGAAGTCGCGCTCGGCGGCGAATTCGACCAGATCGAGGATCTCGTCGTCGTTGATGCCGCGCATCGGCACGGCGTTGAGTTTGATCGCTTCGAATCCGGCGCGCCGGGCGGCTTCGATTCCTTCGAGCACCTTGTCGAGGCTGCCCACGCGCGAGATGGCGCGGAAGCGCTCGGGGCGCAGGCTGTCGAGACTCACGTTGATGCGGCGCACGCCGGCTTCGCGCAGCGCGGCGGCGTGGCGGGCGAGCTGGGAGCCATTGGTCGTGAGCGTGAGTTCCTTCAGACCGGGGAGTTTGCCCAGTTCGGCGAAGAGCGAAAGCACGTTTTGCCGCACCAGGGGCTCGCCTCCGGTGATGCGCAGTTTCGTCACGCCCAGCTCGACGAAGGCGCGGCCGATCAGCGCCATCTCTTCCAAGGTGAGAATGCGCGCCTTGGGCAGGAACGTCATCTGCTCGTTCATGCAATAGACGCAGCGAAAATCGCAGCGGTCCGTCACCGACAGGCGCACGTAGGTGACGTGTCGACCGAAGCGGTCGATCAGGGGCGGGCTTGCCGGGGCTCGGGTGTCCATCGCGGCGGCTCCTGTATCATCGTGGGGTCACGAACATCGCGTTCTGGGAGTTGGAATGGCCGATTTGCCGCACCTCACTGCCACCGGCGCCGCCCACATGGTGGACGTCGGGGAGAAGGAGAAGACGCATCGGGTCGCGATTGCCGAAGGATACCTCGAAATGTCGCCGGAAGCGCTCGCGGCGCTCGTAGCGGGCAACCTGAAAAAAGGTGACGCACTGGCGGCGGCGCGCATCGCCGGGATCATGGCCGCGAAACGCACTTGGGAATTGGTGCCGCTGTGCCATCCGGTGGCGCTCACGCACCTGGAAGTGGAGGTGGAGCCGGTACCGGATCGCGTAGCGGTGCGCTGCCGCGCCCGGGCCGAGACACGCGAGCGCACCGGCGTGGAAATGGAAGCGCTCACGGCAGTGCAGGTGGCGCTCCTCACGGTCTACGACATGTGCAAGGCGATCGACAAGGGAATGCGCATCACCGACGTCGGTTTGGTCCACAAAAGCGGCGGGCGCTCGGGGACGTGGCAGCGGCAGGGGTGAGTCACCTCACCCCAAGGCGCGCTTCCAGCGCACGCCGTTCTTCCTCGGTATTCACGTTGACGAAGGCTTCGGCTTCGTCGGAAAAATCGGCGATGGCCAAGCGTTGCGCCTTGAGCCAGGCTTCGACCTTGCGCTCGCCCGCGCGCAGGCGGCGTTCGAGCTCGGCGCGCGCCGTGACCGGTACGAGTGCGAAGACAGGCTGCAGCCGCCCCGCGGCTTGGGCGACGGCCACGTCGGCCTCGGCGGTGCAGCGCGCCTGCCACAGCCGAGCGACGAGGTCGGACGGCAGCAAGGGGCAATCGCAGGGGACGACGACCACCCAGTCGGTGCGGGCGGTGGCGAGTCCCGCGGCGATGCCGGCGAGCGGCCCGGCGAACCCGCCTTCGAGGTCCGGAATTACCGGCACGCCGTAGGCGGCGTAACGCTCGTGGTGACGGTTGGCGTTGATGAGAATTGCCCCGGTCTGCGGCCGCAGCCGCTCGAGCACGTACTCGACGAGTGGTCGCCCGTGCAGTTCGACCAGTCCTTTGTCGACGCCACCCAAGCGCGTGCCGCGGCCGCCGGCGAGGATGAGGCCGGTGAGGGGAGGGAGAGCGGGTAAGGGTGGAGTGGGCATAGGGGAGAAAGGTGCAGGATGCTCGCAGTGTAACCGATTCGCCTTCTGTGATTTTTCTTGACATGTCCTCCGCTTGTCTGTTAAATAACGAGATTTTCCCGTTCGAGGTGATCCCATGAAACGCACCTATCAACCCTCCAAGATCCGCCGCAAGCGTACCCATGGTTTCCTCGTGCGTATGCGCACCCGCGGCGGCCGCTCTGTGATCCGGGCGCGTCGGGCCAAGGGCCGTCATCGCCTGGCCGTTTGAGCGGCGAGATCCTGTCCGAGGCGGGGGCGCGCTTTCGTCGCGCCGACCGCCTGCTGCAGCCGTCCGAGTTCTCGCGCGTCTTCACGGCGCGGCGGGTGATCCGCGGGCGGTTTTTTGCCGTTCACTGGAATCCCAACGAGCTGGGTCGCCCGCGCCTGGGGCTGGTGGTGGCGAAGAAACTTGTGCGGCGCGCGCATCAGCGCAATCTCGTCAAGCGCATCGCGCGCGAGACCTTTCGCCTCGAGAAGGGGCGGCTGCCGGCCTGCGACCTGGTGGTGCGGCTGAGCGCGCCGATCGTCGCGGTCACCCGCCGGATGCTGCGCGAGGATCTCCTTTCCTGCTTTGATCGGCTCGTGCGGGAGGCAGGGAAATGCGCCGCCTCCTGATGGCGCTCATTCGCGGTTATCAGCTGGCGATCAGCCCCTGGCTGGGGCGCAACTGCCGTTTCCATCCCACCTGCTCGCAGTATACGCTGGAGGCGATCGAGCGCCACGGGGCCCTGAAGGGCCTGTGGCTGGGGCTGCGACGGGTGTTGCGCTGCCATCCCTTTCATCCCGGCGGGCACGACCCTGTGCCATAATTCGCCGATTCTTTTGCCCGTTTTCCCAGGATGGTTCCATGGAACAACGCCGCCTGATCCCGTTGTTGGTGTTTCTGTTCTCGCTGGTGATGCTGTGGGAGGCCTGGTTGCGTCACAACCAGCCGGTGCCGCAGCCGCAGGCCGAGCGAGCCGTCGCAACGCAGCAAGGGGCCGGTCTGGGCGAGGTGCCACAGTCGCAGCGGGCCGCCGTCGCTCCGGCTTCCGGGGCGCTCGAAGAGGCGCAGGCGCGGCGCATGGTGGTCGAGACCGACCGCTTCACCGCGGAGATCTCGGAGCGTGGCGGCGACATCGTCTTCCTCGCGTTCAAGGACTACGCCGCGCGCGAAGACCGCAGCAAACCCTTCGTGCTCTTCGACGATGGCCGTGCCGGCCACGTCTATCGCGTGCAGTCGGGGCTGATCGGCGCGGGCCTGCCGAACCATCGTTCGCAATGGCAGCTGCCGGCCGAGGCCGTGCGGCTCGCGCCGGGACAGGACGTGCTGGAGGTTCGGCTCACGGCTCAGGCGGACAATGGAGCGCTCGTGACCAAAGTGCTGCGCTTCAAGCGCGGTGAATATCTGGTCGAGGTGCGCCACGAGGTTGCCAACGCGGGCACGGAACCGATCGAAGCGTCGACCTATTATCAATTCCTGCGCGATGGTTTGCCGGCCGAGGAGCACTCGCTCTTCGGGGTTCGCACGTTCACCGGTCCGGCAGTCTATACCGCCGAGAGCAAGTACAAGAAGATCAATTTCGAGGACGTGCTCAAGGGCAAGGCGGAGTTTCCGCGGCTCGCGCAGGATGGCTGGATCGCCATGGTGCAGCATTACTTCGTCGCGGCCTGGTTGCCGCAGGAGGGGGTGCAGCGCGAGTTCTATGTCCGGCCGGTGGAGGGAGGATTGTTCCAGATGGGGGTGATCCTGCCGCTGGGGGCGGTGGCGCCGGGAGAGGCGAAGGAAGGATCCGTCCGTCTCTATGCAGGGCCGCAGACGCAGAGCGTGCTGGGTTCGCTCGCACCGGGGTTCGACCTGGTGGTCGATTACGGTTGGCTCACGGTGATCGCCGCGCCGCTTTTCTGGGTGCTGTCCTGGCTCCATAAGCTCACGGGGAACTGGGGCTGGGCGATCGTGCTGGTGACCGTGCTGCTCAAGGCGATCTTCTTCCCCTTGTCGGCGGCGAGCTACCGTTCGATGGCCAAGATGCGCGCGCTCACCCCGCGCTTGCAGCGCCTCAAGGAGCTCTACGGCGACGACAAGGCGCGCATGCAGCAGGAGATGATGCGCATCTACCAGGAGGAGAAGGTCAATCCGCTGGGCGGCTGCCTGCCGATCCTGGTGCAGATCCCGGTCTTCATCGCGCTCTACTGGGTGCTGCTCAACAGCGTGGAGATGCGCCAGGCGCCGTGGATCCTGTGGATCCAGGATCTGTCGATGCGTGATCCCTACTTCGTGCTGCCCATCCTCATGGGTGCGTCGATGCTGGTGCAGATGAAGCTCAATCCACAGCCGGTCGATCCGATGCAGGCGAAGCTGATGCTCGCCATGCCCATCGTGTTCACGGTGATGTTCCTGTGGTTCCCCTCCGGTCTGGTGCTCTACTGGCTCACGAACAACGTGCTGTCGATCGCCCAGCAGTGGTGGATCACGCGCCAGATGGAGCCGGCCAAGGCAGGAAAGTGAAGGGTCTGGCGAAAGATCGGTTGCGCCAGCGGATCGTAGCGCTACCTGGTACTGGAGGGTGGGTGGCGTGAGCGGGGTGCAGAAAGGGGAGGCGCCGCGCGAGGTGATCGCGGCGATTGCCACTGCGCCGGGGCGCGGCGGCATCGGCGTGGTGCGGGTCTCGGGACCGTCGCTCGCAGCATTCGTCGAGGCGCTGCTCGGGCGGGTGCCGGCGCCGCGGATGGCCACGTTCGCACGCTTTCACGACGCCCATGGGGCGGTGATCGACGAGGGGCTGGCGCTCTTCTTCCCTGCGCCGCATTCGTTTACCGGCGAAGACGTGCTGGAGCTGCACGGGCACGGCGGGCCTGTGGTGCTGCAGCTCTTGCTCGAGCGCTGCCTCGAGCTGGGGGCGCGGCTCGCCCGTCCCGGCGAATTCACCGAGCGCGCTTTTCTTGCCGGCAAGATCGATCTGGCGCAGGCGGAAGCCGTGGCCGATCTGATCGACGCCTCCACCCGGGCGGCGGCCCGAGGGGCGGCGCGCTCGCTCACGGGGGAATTCTCCCGCGCCGTGCGCGCCCTGCAGGAGCGCTTGATCGATGCGCGCATGTGGGTCGAGGCCTCGCTCGATTTTCCCGAAGAGGATCTGGAGCTCGTCGCCGCCGCGCGCATCCGCGAGAAGGTGGCCGAAACGCTGGCCGCCCTCGATCGACTGCTCGAGAACGCGCGCCAGGGCGCGCTGTTGCGCCGTGGGCTGCACGTGGTGATCGCCGGTGCGCCCAATGTCGGCAAGTCGAGCCTGCTCAACGCCTTGATGGGGGAAGAGCGGGCGATCGTCACCGACATCGCCGGTACCACCCGCGACGTGTTGCGCGAGGCGATCCAGATCGAAGGCATTCCGCTCTACGTGATCGATACGGCGGGGCTGCGAGCCACCGACGATCCGGTGGAGCGCATCGGCGTGGCGCGTACGCGCGAGGCGATTTCCCAGGCCGATGCGGTGCTGGCGCTGCGCGCGCTCGATCGCCCCGAGGCGGCCCCGCTCAAGGAGGTATTGGCGCTCGCGCCACCCGAGGTGCCGGTGATCGAAGTGGTCAACAAGATCGACTTGACGGGCGAGGCGCCGCGACGCGAGGCGGGGGAGGACGGACGCATTCGCGAACGCGTGTGGCTGTCGGCGCGCACCGGCGAGGGGCTGGAGCTGCTGCGGGCGGCGCTGCTGGAGGTGGCCGGCTGGCACGCCCACGGTGAAGACGTGGTGCTCGCGCGCGAACGCCATCTGGAGGCGCTGCGCGAGGCGCGCCGGGCGCTGGAGGCGGCACTGGAGACGGGCGAGGCGCTGGAGCTTTTGGCCGAAGAGCTGCGCGCCGCACACCGGGCGCTCGGCAGAATCCTTGGAGAATATGACATAGAGGATTTGCTCGGCGAGATCTTCAGCCGCTTCTGCATCGGCAAATGAGAATATCGCCGGAATGTTCCACGTGGAACATTGGCAAGGAGGAGCAATGGGGCTCGAAGATTTGAGCTGGATATGGCTCGTCCTGGGTGGGGCGGCCTTTCTCGCGGGGCTCATCGATGCGGCGGTGGGGGGAGGTGGCCTCATCCAGGTGCCCGCCCTGCTGCTCGCTTTCCCGCAGGCGCCGCTCGCCGATCTCTTCGGGACGAACAAGGTCGCTTCCGTGGTGGGAACGGCGGCAGCGGCGCGGCAATATCTTCGGCGCATCGCTCTGCCGGGCGCGTTGTTGGCGACGGTGGCTGGCGCGGCCGCGATGGGTAGCTGGTTCGGGGCGAGTGCGGTGACGCATTTCCCGCGTGAGTGGGCCCGTCCGCTGGTGCTGGTGCTGTTGAGCCTGGTCGCGGTCTATACCTTTGCCAAGAAGGAGTTCGGCCTGCATGCCCGCACCGCGGCTTGGGGACGGGCCGATCTGGCGCGGGCGCTGGGTATCGGTTTGGTCATCGGCTTCTACGACGGATTCTTCGGCCCCGGCACGGGCAGCTTCTTCATCTTCGCGTTCGTGCGTCTGTTGCGATTGGATTTTCTCCATGCGTCGGCCCTGGCCAAGGTTGGCAACGTGGCGACCAACCTCGCGGCCATCGCCTATTTCTGGGGCCATGCGCACATCGCCTGGGCATTGGGGGGGTGGTTGGCGCTGTGCAACGTGCTGGGTTCGCGCGTGGGCAGTGGCCTGGCGCTGCGTCGTGGTTCCGGTTTCGTGCGCAAGCTCTTTCTCGTCGTGGTGGCGGTGTTGATCGCGCGCTTGAGTTGGGAACAAGTGTCCCCATATTTGTTCTGATTGCGGGTCCCCGCGGTTGGGGCAGCGAACGGTTTTCGTGCAGTTCGTTGTATAATTTTCAGTTTTCCATGGCTGGCCGGGAGAAGTGGAGATGAACGGTCTTCATCTGATTGCGGATCTCTATGATTGCCGCTGCGATGTCGCTCTGCTCACCGACCGGGAACGGTTGGAGACCTTGTGCGTGCAGGAATGCCGTGAGGCAGGACTGACGCCGCTGGGCGCTTATTTCTACCAGTTCCGACACGACAATGGCGAGAATGCCGGCGTCACTGGTACCGTGGTGCTGGCCGAGTCTCACCTGGCCATCCA
This sequence comes from Tepidiphilus sp. HLB4, assembly GCF_054823945.1. Taxonomy (NCBI): domain Bacteria; kingdom Pseudomonadati; phylum Pseudomonadota; class Hydrogenophilia; order Hydrogenophilales; family Hydrogenophilaceae; genus Tepidiphilus; species Tepidiphilus sp. HLB4. The sequence continues at coordinate 75,896 of NZ_JSYB01000009.1, forward strand.
TACCTGGCCCGAAACGGGCAACGTCACTTTGGACGTGTACGTGTGCAATTTCTCCAAGGACAACTCCGAGCTTGCGCGGCGGGTTTTTCGCCGCGTGATCGAGACGCTCAACCCGATGGAGGTAGTGAGCCATTCGGTGGTGCGCGGCAAGATCGCGCCGCGGGAGTGAGGCGATGAGCGAACGGACGACGCGGCTGTGGGAGTCCTTGAGCAGCTGGAGCGGCTATTATTTCGACGTGACCGAGTGCCTGGAACGCGGCCGTAGCCGTTACCAGGAATACGAGGTGTGGCATTCGCCGCTCTTCGGACGCATGTTCCGTCTCGACGGCTGCGCGATGACGAGCGAGGCCGACGAGTTCATCTATCACGAGAATCTCATCCACGTGCCGGGGCTCGCGCATGCAGGGCCGCGCTCGGCGCTCGTCATTGGCGGGGGCGACGGTGGCTCGGCCGAGGAGCTTTTCAAGTACCGCACGATGCAGCAGGTGGTGCTCGTCGAGCTCGACGAGAAGGTGATCGAGCTCGCGCGCAAGTATTTCCCCGCGGTGCATCGCGGTGCCCTCGACGATCCGCGTCTGGAGCTGCGGGTGCAGGACGGGCTGGACTACGTGCGCCGCGTGGCCCCGGCCGAGGGAAGGAAATTCGATCTCGTCGTGCTCGACCTCACCGATCCGGTGGGGCCGGCGGCCGCACTCTACCAGGAAGAGTTCTTCCGCGCGTGCAAAGCGCTGCTCACCGAGGGGGGAGCGCTGTCGCTGCACGTGGGGGCGCCAGACCATCAGCCCGAGCGGGTGCGCGAGCTGCTGCGGCGCCTGCGTGCGGTCTTCGCCTGCGTTCGGCCGCATCTGCACTACATCCCGCTCTACGGGGCGAACTGGATGCTTGCCTGCGCCTCCGACGCGCTCGATCCGGTGTCGCTCGATCCGGCGACGGTGGACGCGCGCATCGCCGAGCGGGGGCTGGGCGAGCTGCGCTACCTCGATGGGGAAACCTATCGGGCGCGCCTGGTGCTGCCGCGCTATCTGCGGGAGATCGTGCAGCCGTGAACGAGCGACCGCGCGCTTCGACCGACAGGAATGTTTCACGTGAAACATCGGGTCGCCGCGACAAACCCTCGCGCGCGCGGGAAGGATCGAGCGCCCGGCACGGAAGAGGCGAGGCGACTCGCGAAGCCGAAGTCGATCCGCGTACCCTGGCCGGCGCGATCGAACTCGCGGCGCAGGTCATCGACCAGGTCGTCGCGGGACACAATGCGCTGGAGCATTATCACGCCTTGCGTGCGGCGCATCCCGTGACCGAGCCTGGGGCCTGGGGGCGGGTGCGGGACCTGGCCTGGAGCGCGCTGCGCGATTACGGCTGGGGGCGCTGGGTGCTGGCGCGGCTCGCGCCGCGCGGCGTGCCCGAGCCGGTGCTCGCGCCTTTGCTGGTGGCGCTGTCGGCGCTGCGCGACGGCCCGCGCGATGCGCATGCGCTCACGCACCAGAGCGTGAGCTGCGTGCGTCTGAGGCAAGAACGCTTGGCGGGATTCGCCAATGCCCTGCTGCGCACTTTCCTGCGTGAGCGTGAGGCGCTGCATCCCGAGGCGCTCGCCGAGGCGGCGCGTGCGAGTGCCTCCGTGCCCGCCTCCATGCCGGAGGTACAGGATGCCGCCGTGGCGCATTTCCGCCATCCGCGCTGGTGGATCGACAAGGTGCGCGCGCAGCATCCGCTCGACTGGGAGCGAATCCTGCATGCGGGCAACACCCATCCGCCGATGGGGTTGCGGCTCAACCGCCGCCGCATCGATGAAGCCGAGGCGCTCGCGCGGTTTGCCGCGGCCGGCATCGCCGTGCGACGCGCCGGTCCGATGGCGCTGCTGCTGGAGCGACCGATGCCCGTGGCCAAAGTCCCCGGCATTGCCGAGGGCTGGGTCTCGCCCCAAGACGTGGGGGCCCAGTTCGCGGCGCGGCTGCTCGCTCCGCTCGACGGCGAGCGCGTGCTCGACGCCTGCGCTGCTCCCGGTGGCAAGAGCGCCCATCTATTGGAATTGGCCGACATCGAACTCACCGCCGTCGACGTCGAGGAGACGAGGCTTGCGCCACTGCGCCGTGCTCTGGCGCGGCTGGGCGTAGCGGCGAAGGTGCTGCGCGGCGATGCGCGCCATCCCGCCCGCTGGTGGGATGGCAAGCCATTCGATGCGATCCTTGCCGACGTGCCCTGCTCGGGCAGCGGCGTGGCGCGGCGCCACCCCGACATCAAATGGCTGCGCCGCACCGAGGACGTCGCCGGCTTCGCCCGGCAGCAGCGCGAGATCCTCGATGGCCTGTGGCCGCTGCTCAAACCGGGCGGACGGCTTTTGTACGCGACCTGCTCGATCTTCGCCGAAGAAAACGAGGAACAGGTGCGGGTATTCGTGAAGCGCCATCGCGACGCCCGGCTCGTTCCCCTCGATGGCGAGCGCGAGACGCTCGCATTGCTTCCTGACGAGACGCACGATGGGTTCTTCTACGCGCTGCTGCGCAAAACCGCTTGATCCACTGCGCCGGCGGCTGCTGTTTGCCTTGGGCGCACTCCCCTTGGGCGCTTTGGGCTTGCTGACCAATGACGGGACAGCGGTGGCCGATGCCGCATCACGGGCGCGACTGTGGCGCGACGGTGAGGGGAACTGGTTTCTCGACGCCGATCTGGGGTTCGAGCGCTTTCCCGCCGTATGGGAAGATCTGCTGCAGCGCGGCATCGCCATGCCCCTGCGCCTGGAGCTGATGCTCTATCGCGAGCGTTGGTACTGGAGCGATCAGCTGGTCTTCGGCAAATTCTGGCGCATCACCATACGGCACCAGCCGGTGACGCAGGATTGGCTGTTGACGGTGGGAGATGCGACGCACGTTTTCTACGACCGGGAGACCTTGCTGCAATCCTTGCGTTCGATCCGCGGCTGGCCGGTGGCCGCTGACGTGTTCAACCCGTTGTCGGACGTACGGGCCGAATTGCGGCTGAGTGTCGATCTGTCGCAATTGCCGCAGACTCTGCGCGCGAGTGCGTTGGGGAACGACGCCTATGCCTGGGAGGTGGGGCCTTATCGCTGGTATCCCTGGAGGAAGCGATGAACCGCGGCCTGGTGGTGGTGATCCTGGCAGTAGTGGCGATCTCGATCTTCCTGCTCGCCACTGCCAGCAGCAACACCGACGTCTTCGGTTCCGCCTTTCCTTATTTCCTGACGCTCAATGCAGCGGTGGTAGCCGGACTCGGCGTGCTGCTTGGCCGTCAGGCCTGGCATCTCTACCGGCAGTATCGGCGCCGGAAATTCGGCACGCGTCTGCGCGTGCGGCTCACGCTCATGTTCACCGCCATGGCCCTGATCCCGGCGGTGATCCTCTATCTCGTCTCGATCTTCTTCGTGGTGCGTTCGATCGAGACCTGGTTCGACATCCGGGTCGAGCGGGCGCTGGAGAGCGGGGTGGCGCTCGCGCGCAACACGCTCGACAACCTGGTGCTGAAGGCGCGGCACGATGCGGAGACGCTGCGGGGGCAGCTCGCCCAGGCAGGGGCAGTGGACATCGCCACACTCACGCCCCTGCGTGAGAATCTGGGGGTGAGCTCCATCACCGTGCTCAACGCCAAGGGAACGCCACTGGTGACGGTGAGCCCGGATGACCGCTGGTTGAGCTCGGTGTTGCCCACCGCAATCGAATTGCAGGCGGCCCGCAGTACGGGGCTTTTTCACCGGGTCGATACCTCTCCTGAGGGGGTTCCGGTGATCCGGGTGATCGCCGTGCTCGGCGCGACGATGCCGGGCAGTACGACGGATGCGGCCTACCTGCAGCTGGTGCAACGGGTACCGGCGAACATCGTCGAGCAGATCGAGGCGGTGCAGACGGCCTATCGCGACTACCAGCAGATCGTGGTCGGCAAGGAAGGTCTGCAGCGCATTTATGCGCTCACGCTCACCATCACCGTCCTGCTGTCTTTGCTGGCGGCACTCGCGCTGGCGATGTACCTGTCGCGCAAGTTCATCGCACCGCTGATGGTGCTCGCGGAAGGAACGCGGGCGGTGGCGGCCGGCGATTACCGGCCGCTTGCGCCGATCGCGGCCCGCGACGAACTTGGGGTGCTGACGCGCTCGTTCGACGCGATGACGCAGCAGCTCGCCCAGGCGAGGCAGGCGGCGGAAGAATCCCACGCCCAGATCGAGGCGGCACGCGCCTACCTGGAGACGATCCTCGCCAACTTGAGCACCGGCGTGCTGGCGTTCGACACGGAGGGGAAGTTGACGATCGCCAATGCCGCGGCGTCACGTATCCTCGAAATCGATCTGCAAGGGTGCACGGGCCAGCCCCCTTCCTGCTGGACGATGGAGCCGGAATTTGCCACCTTGATCACCGAGCTCATCGGTCGCGAGCCGGCAGGCCCCACCGAGTGGCGCCGTCGCTGCGCCGACGGACATACCCAGGTGCTTCTGCTGCACGTGGCTTCTCTGCCGACGCGCCACGGCAGCGGTCGTCTGGTCGTATTCGACGACGTCACCGACCTGGTGCAGGCGCAGCGCACTGCGGCCTGGGGCGAAGTGGCCCGGCGCCTGGCGCACGAGATCAAGAATCCGCTCACCCCGATCCAGCTCTCGGCCGAGCGCTTGCGCTACAAGCTTGCCGACCGTTTGGGCCCCGAGGAGCGGCAGATGCTCGAACGCGCCACGCAGACGATCATCGATCAGGTGGAAGCGATGAAAAACCTCGTCAACGCCTTCCGCGACTATGCCCGCCTGCCCGCGCCGAAGAAAGATTGGATCGAACTGCAGGCGCTGCTTCGCAGCGTGCTGGTCTTGTACGAATCCTCTCCGGCGCGCCTGGAGCTCGACTTGCCGCAAGAGCCTTTGCCGGCGTTGCGGGCCGACGCTTCCCAAATGCGGCAGGTGTTGCATAATCTCATCCAGAATGCCCAGGATGCGCTGGAGGGGCGGCAGGACGGCCTGATCCGCATCGAGATCCGGCGCAATGCCGACACGCTGATCCTGCGCGTCCTCGACAATGGCCCCGGGTTTCCTCCGGAGCTGCTGCGCCACGCATTCGAGCCCTATTTCACGACCAAACCCAAGGGAACGGGGCTGGGACTGGCTGTGATCAAGAAGATCCTCGACGACCATGGGGCGCGGGTGCGTTTGGTCAACCGGGCCGAAGGAGGGGCGATGGTAGAGATCGAATTCCCGCTCGGCGACGAGGTGCGTGAAGGAGGCCGCGATGGCTAAAGTGCTCATCGTCGACGACGAAGTCGGCATCCGTGAGCTGCTGCGCGAGATCCTCGAAGACGAGGGCTATGCCGTCGAGACGGCCGAGAACGGCCTGCAGGCGAACGAGCGCCTGGAGGCGGAGCGGCCCGACGTCATCCTCCTCGACATCTGGATGCCCGATGTCGACGGCATTACCCTCTTGCGGCAGTGGATGGGACGGCAGCCGCCGGCACCCCCGGTGATCATGATGTCGGGGCACGCCACGATCGACACGGCGGTAGAGGCCACGCGCATCGGCGCGATCGATTTTCTCGAAAAACCGATTTCGATGCAGAAACTGCTGCCGGCCATCAAGGAGGCGGTGGCGCGATCCCGGCAGGCGAAGGCGCCCAGCGAGGTGGCGATCGGCCGTCTGGGAGAGCATCCCCTGCTTGCGCCGGTGTTGGACCGGGCCAAAAACCATCTGCAGCGCCAGGGACTCCTCTACTTTCAGGTGAGCGACTCTTTTCTCGTCCAGGCTCTGGCGCATGCCTTGAGCTTGGGCGATGGGCCGAGGCTCGATCTCGGTGCCGAAACCCAGCCGCTTTCACTCGACAAGCTGCAGCGGGCGCGCGGCGGGCATTGGTATGTATACGAACTGCAGAACCTGACCCGCTTGCAGCAAAAAAACCTTTGCTTCGCCATCGAACGCCGGGGAGAATATTCCGCCCGTGTGATCGTCTTCAGTGCGGTGAAGACGGAAGTCTTGGAACAGGATGGATGGCCCGAGACGCTCGTGGCTGATTTCGCCCAATGCCGCGTCGAGGTACCGCAGCGGGATGAAGCCTTGCGTGCGCTCGACACCCTCATGCCGCTGGCGCTTGCCGAGGTGGCGCAGCGGCGCGGCGATGCAGTCGTACCCCAGCTTCCGCCGAGCGGCCTGACGCGCATGCCCAAGGGAATGCTGCCGGCCGAGCTCGACCTCTTCGGCCTGGCCGAAGCCTTGCTGGACGCCCAGGAGGACGGCGTCGTGCCCCAGGCAGCGATCGAGCGCATCTTCGGTCTGCCGGATCAGCCCACGCTGGAGCGTCTGCTCACCCTGCCGCTGCGCGAGGCGCGCGAAGCCTTCGAGCGCATGTACTTCGAGCGCCTGCTCGAGCGTGAAGCCTTGCCCATGAGCCGGGTGGCGGAACTCGCCGGTCTGGAACGCACCCATCTCTACCGCAAGATCAAGCAGCTCGGCCTGTCGCTCAAGCGCGTCCAGGATGCCGACTGAGCTCCGTATAATGGCGGCTGTCCTGTCGCCTTACGGAGTCGCCCTCTCATGCCCTCTTTGCAAAACGACCGTCTCCTGCGGGCGCTGCTGCGCCAGCCCGTGGATCGCACACCGATCTGGTTGATGCGGCAGGCCGGGCGCTATCTGCCCGAATACCGCGAGACGCGCCGACGGGCTGGTAGTTTCCTTGCCTTGTGCAAGGATCCGGCGCTCGCCACCGAAGTGACCTTACAGCCGATCGCGCGTTTCGGGCTCGATGCGGCGATCCTCTTTTCCGACATCCTGACGGTGCCCGATGCGATGGGTCTGGGGCTGTACTTCGTCGAAGGAGAAGGGCCGAAGTTCGAGCGGCCGCTGCGCAGCGAATGGGAGATCCGCAATCTCTCGGCCCCCGATCCGACGGTGGAGCTTGCCTACGTGCTCGAGGCGGTGCGCCAGATCCGGCGGGCGCTCGACGGTTCGGTGCCGCTCATCGGTTTTTCCGGCAGCCCCTGGACGCTCGCCTGCTACATGGTCGAGGGGGGGGCGAGCGAGGATTACCGCACGGTCAAGACGCTGCTCTACACGCGCCCCGACCTGATGCACCGCATCCTCGAAGTGACGACGCAGGCGGTGACCGATTACCTCAATGCCCAGATCGAGGCGGGGGCGCAGGCGGTGATGCTCTTCGATTCCTGGGGCGGGGTGCTCGCCGAGGAAGCCTTCAAGACGTTTTCCCTGCCGTATCTGGCACGCATCGTCGCGGGCTTGCGCCGCGAGGCGGAAGGCCGGATCGTCCCCTCCATCGTTTTCACCAAGGGGGGTGGCGTGTGGCTGGAAGATTTGGCCAGTATCGGCGCCGATGCCGTGGGGCTGGATTGGACGATGGACATCGGCCGGGCGCGGACCTTGGTCGGTGACCGGGTGGCGCTGCAGGGCAATCTCGATCCGGCGATTCTCTTTGCGCCGCCCGACGTGGTGGTGCGCGAGGCCTGCAAGGTGCTCGAAGCCTTCGGCCACGGTTCGGGGCATGTCTTCAACCTGGGGCACGGCATTTCGCAGCATACGCCGCCGGAGCACGTGGCGGCGCTGGTCCACGCCGTCCAGACCGAGAGCGTGAAATATCACCAGAAGGCATGAGCGAGGGGATGCGCCGGGCCCAGGTGCTGCTGCCGTTCCCTGGTGAAGGCCTTTTCGATTACTGGGTTCCCGAAGCGGTCGTTCCCGGGCAGATCGTGCGTGTGCCCTTCGGCCGGGGGGCGAAGCTGGGCATCGTCTGGTCGCTTAAGGCGGATCCGTCCGTCCCGGACGAGCGGATCAAACCGGTGGATGCGATCTGGGAGGGCCTGCCGCCGCTACCCGAGGCGGACCGGGAGTTGCTCGAATTCACCGCCCGCTATTACCTTGCCCCGCTCGGCGAGGTCGTGGCGGCGATGTTGCCTCCGGCGCTGCGCCGGCGCAAGCGCGAACCCCGGAGCAAGGGAAGGGGCGAGGAGGGGGCCACCGAGCCGGCCGGGCCGCTACCCGAACTCACGGAAGGGCAAAGGGCAGCGCTCGAAGCGGTGCCGCGGGACGGATTTTCGGCAACCTTGCTGCACGGCATCACCGGCAGCGGGAAGACGGAGGTCTATCTACGCCTGGTGGCGGAGTGCCTCGCCCAGGGGCGGCAGGCGCTGCTCCTGGTGCCCGAGATCGCCCTCACGCCGCAGCTCACCGAGCGGGTGCATGCCCGTTTTCCTTCGGCCCGCATCGTGTGCCTGCATTCCGAGGCGCCTGCCGGCGAGCGCTCCGCGGCCTTCGTGGCGGCGATGCGCGGCGAGATCGACGTCGTGCTCGGCACGCGGCTCGCTGTGTTCGCGCCTTTCGTGCGGCTGGGGCTGGTGGTGGTGGACGAGGAGCACGATCCATCCTACAAGCAGTTCGAAGGGGTGCCCTACTCGGCGCGCGACCTGGCGGTCTGGCGGGCTCGCCGTTGGAACGTGCCGATCGTGCTCGGTTCGGCCACGCCCTCGCTCGAGAGCTGGGCGTCCTGCGAGGCGGGCCGCTATCGCCGCGTGGCTTTGTCCGCCCGCGCGAGCGGCCAACCCTTGCCGATGATAGAGCTCATCGACACGGCGCAGACGCCGGCCGAGGAGGGGGTGAGCGCGCCGCTCGCCCAGGCGATAGAAGCCACGCTCGCGCGCGGCGAGCAGGCGCTCGTTTTCCTCAACCGCCGGGGTTACGCGCCGGTGGTGCGCTGCGGCCATTGCGGCTGGGTGAGCCGCTGCCCGAACTGTTCGGTCAATCTCGTCTTCCATCGCGACGACGGCCGGATGCACTGCCATCACTGCGGTTATCGCGAGACCCCGCCGCGGGCCTGTCCCGAGTGCGGCGCGCTCGACCTGCAGCCCGTCGGCCGGGGCACGCAGCGGCTGGAGGAGCGGTTGCAGGCGCTGTTTCCCCAGGCGCGGATCGCGCGCATCGACCGCGACGCGGTGAGGACCCTGGCTCAATGGGAAACGCTGCTCGAGGAGGTGCGCGCGGGACGCTACGACCTGCTCGTGGGCACGCAGATGATGGCCAAGGGGCATGATTTTCCGTCGCTCACGCTCGTCGGCGTGATCGGGGCCGATGCCGGGCTCTACGCCGCCGAGGTGCGCGCCACGGAGCGGATGTTCCAGCAGCTGATACAGGTGGCCGGCAGGGCCGGTCGGGCGGGCGCGCCAGGTCGGGTGCTGGTGCAGACGGAGTTTCCCCAGCATCCGCTCTTTCGCGAGCTCGCGGCGCACGACTATGCCGCCTTCGCCGCGAGGACGCTCGCCGAGCGTCGGGCGCTGCGGCTGCCGCCTTTCGCTTTTCAGGCGTTGTTGCGCGCCGACGACGAGGCGCTGGAGCCGGCGCTCGCTTTCCTGGAGGCGGCGCGCACCACGGGGCGTGAGATTGCGGGCCGGGAAGGTTGGCCGGTGAAGGTGTTCGATCCGGTCCCGATGCGCCTCGTGCGCCTCGCGCGCCGCGAACGGGCCCAGCTGCTCGTCGAAGGGGGTCGCCGTCCTGCGCTGCACGCTTTCCTCGAGCGCTGGGTCGAGGCGCTGCGGGGCTTGCCCCATCCGCGTTCGTTGCGCTGGCGTCTGGAGGTGGATCCGCTGGAGACCTGAGGTCGATCAGGGGGGCCAGCGGTAGATTACTTCTGCCAGGCTTTGGCCTCCACCACGACCCGGTTGCGTCCTTTTTCTTTGGTTCGATGCAGGGGCAAACAGGCATCGTTCGGCATGGGTGTTCTCGCGCAGCGTTTTTCGTTGCCGTACAGCTTATCCCAGCATTGCCGCAAAAACACGGGTGACGCCGTAGCCGCCGAACACGAGCCAGAGGAAGAGCGCGGCGGCGAGGTAGAGCGGTCCGGGGCCGACCTGGCGAAACTTGACCACGTTCGTTTCCATGCCGATGGCCGTCATCGCCATCGTCAGGAGAAAATTGTCGACCCCGATCAGATCTTGCACCAGCCAATTGGGTAGAACGCCGAGCGAGTTGATGGCGCTGGCGGCGACGAACCAGACGGCGAACCAGGGAATGACGAGCCGAACGCCGGCGTTTTCCGTCCTGGTTTTGTGGCGCAGCGTGAGCCAACCCAGAGCGAGCAGCACGGGGGCGATCAGCATCACCCGGACCATCTTGACGATCACGGCGACTTCTCCTGCCCCGGCGATCCCGCCGGTGGCCGCGACCACTTGCGCCACCTCGTGGATGGTGCCGCCGCTATAGAGACCGAAGATCTGGGGTGTGAGATGCAGCAGTCCCGTGGCATAGACGGCGGGGTAAAGAAACATGGAGAGGGTGCCGAAGAGGACGACGGTTCCCACCGCCACGGCGCTCTTGGCAGGATTGGATTCCAAGACGGACTCGGTGGCCACGACCGCCGCCGCGCCGCAGATGGCGCTGCCGGCTGCCGTCAGAATGGCGGTATCCCGGTCGAGCTTGAAGAGGCGGGTACCCATCCATACGCCGAGAGCGAGGGTGCTCACCACCATGGTCACCGACACGCCCAGGCCGGCCCAGCCCACGGCGGCAATCTGCTGGAAGGTGACGCGAAAGCCGTAGAGGATGATGGCCGCGCGCAGCAGATGTTTGGAACTGAAGAGGACGCCGGGCACCCAGGATTCGGGCAAGTGGCGTCGTAGGGTGTTGGCGTAGACCATGCCCAAGAGGATGCCGACGATGAGCGGACTGAGACCTAGGCGGGATATGGCGGGGAATTGTGCCATCTGCAACGCCGCTAGGGCGAAGAGGGCGACGAAGAGCAAACCGTGCAGGGCCGGTGCCCGTTGAGACAAGCCGTTCATCTCAGTTCCCATCCTGCGTCTGCGAGTGCGTCCTTGGGTGCGTACGGCGTCCATTGCCGTGCGATCACCTGCTTGCCGGTGACCTGGTCGGCCGCCCGCGCCATGAAAAAGGGGCCATTGACGTGGGTGTCGATGATGAGGCGCCACAGTTCCGGTGGCGTTTCCCAGAAAGGAGGGGGGGCGGTGAGAAAGCACGGGTTGACGTACTTCATCCCGCGTCCAGCGTTGTTGATGAGCACATCGAGTCGTCCCAGGCGTTCGGGCGCCGTGGCCACGGTGCGTTCGGCCTCTTCGGGATGGGCAGCGTCGGCCGTGAGGGGAAGAAAACGGTCGGAACCGAAGCGATCGCGGATCTCCGCTTCCAGCGCCTGCAGCTCACCCGATTCACGGGCGGCGGTACCGAGCACGCGTACCCCTGCAGCGGCGAGACCCAGCGGCATCGCTCGCCCCAGTCCGCGGCCGGCGCCCGTGACGATGGCAACCAAGGGGTCCAAAGGCATCGTCTCGTTCATGGATCCAGCTGCCTTGTTAGGTTTTCTGTCAATATACAAATTGCCAAAAAGTATATATCAACCCCCCCTCTTGATGGATGAATCGTTTCGTTTCTTGATGCTGCGCAAACCGGCCGTGAGTTCGGTCATCATCGGTGCAACCAAGCCCGAAGATGCGTTTGTGACGGGACGATGAAGAAAACCTTGCGGTGCGTGGCGACTGATGTTAATGGTGGCTTAAGAATCGCGTGAAACAATGAAACCCCGACCGTAGAATGGGAAAGGGGGTGATCCCCTTGGGATTTCCGTTTGTCTCGCACCGCAAGGAGAAGGCTCATGAAGATCAAACCACTGGCGGCTGCCCTTGCCGCTTTGGGGGTGGGGGTGTGTTTCGGCGTGCAGGCTGCGCCCGACGAACTGCGCGAAAAGGCCAAGGTGATCATCCAGCCGATCCAGCCGGCGAAAATCGATCATCCGGCCAAGGTCGATCTCGGCCGTCAGCTCTTCTTCGAGCCGCGCCTGTCGATGTCCGGCATCATTTCTTGCAACACTTGTCATAACCTTTCATTGGGTGGCGTTGACAATTTGCCGACGTCCATCGGGCACAAATGGCAGCCGGGGCCGGTGAATGCGCCGACCGTGTTCAACGCCTCGCTCAACTTTGTCCAGTTCTGGGATGGGCGTGCCGCCAATTTGCAGGAACAGGCCGCCGGTCCGATCCAGAATCCGATCGAAATGGGGATGCCGCACACGCTCGCCGTGGCCGTGCTGCAGTCCATCCCCGGCTACGTCGACGAGTTCAAGAAAATCTACGGTACGGACCAGATCGCCATCGAGCAGGTCACCGATGCGATCGCCGAGTTCGAGAAAACCTTGGTTACGCCGAATTCGCGTTTCGACAAGTGGCTCAAGGGCGACGACAAGGCGATCACCGCCGAGGAACGCGAAGGCTTCAGGATTTTCTACGACAGCGGCTGTATCGCTTGCCACAACGGCCCCAACCTCGGCGGCAATTCCTTCCAGAAGATAGGCGTGGTCGAACCCTACAAGTCCACTTCGCCTGCCGAAGGTCGCGCGGCGGTGACCAAGAAAGACGAGGATCGCTGGTACTTCAAGGTGCCGACGCTGCGTAACGTGGAACTCACCTACCCCTACTTCCACGACGGTCAGGCGAAGACGCTGGAGGAGGCCGTCACCCTGATGGGACGCTTGCAGCTTGGCCGCACCTTCACCGACGACGAAGTGAAGAAAGTCGTCGCCTTCCTGCACACGCTCACCGGCGAGCGGCCGCAGATGCCTTTGCCGCTGCTGCCG
>NZ_JSYB01000073.1:0-5690 GCF_054823945.1 Tepidiphilus sp. HLB4
GGGGGCGCTGGGGGCGAAGCAGGGGGCGGGGGTGCGCTGGCCGGATGAGGAAGGCTTGGCCTACTGGTACCGGCGCGTGGGCGGTCGCGGCGTGCTGCAACCCGTGCGCCGGCCGCATCGCCTGCGGCTCGACGATCTCAAGGACATCGAGCCGCAGAAGGCGCGCGTGGTGCGCAACACCGAGCAGTTCCTGGCCGGGCGTCCGGCGAACAACGTGCTGCTCACGGGCGCGCGCGGCACGGGGAAGTCTTCCCTGGTCAAGGCGCTGCTCACCGAGTACGCCGATCGGGGGCTGCGGCTGGTGGAAATGGAGAAGGCCGATCTGGTCGATCTGCCCGACGTACTTGCCTGCCTCGAGACTCGGCCCGAGCGTTTCATCGTCTTCGTCGATGATCTCTCGTTCGAGGAAGGGGAGCCGGCCTACAAGATGCTCAAGAGCGTGCTCGACGGTTCGGTGTGGGCCCAGCCGGACAACGTGCTCCTCTACGCGACCTCCAACCGGCGCCATCTCATGCCGGAATTCTTCCATGAGAACGAGGGCGCACGCCACGTCGGCGAGGAGGTGCATCCGGCCGAAGCGGTGGAAGAGAAGATCTCGCTCTCCGAGCGTTTCGGACTGTGGGTGTCGTTCTACCCCTTTTCGCAGGAGGAATATCTCACCATCGTCGCGCATTGGCTGCGTTCGTTCGGTGCCGGCGAGGTCGAGATCGAGGCGGCGCGCCCCGAGGCGCTGCAATGGGCGATCGAGCGCGGCTCGCGCTCCGGCCGGGTGGCCTGGCAGTTCGCGCGCGACTGGGCAGGGCGGCACGGCCTGCCGCGGCAGGACGCGTGAGCATGAAGCGCGTGGATGTGGCCGCGGCGGTGTTGCGCCGCAGCGACGGCTCGGTCCTGCTGGGGCAGCGCGCCGAGGGGACGTTCTATCCCGGCTACTGGGAATTTCCCGGCGGCAAGGTCGAGCCGGGCGAGACGCCGGCGCAGGCGCTGGTGCGCGAACTGGCCGAAGAGCTGGAGATTGGCGTGGCGCCCGAAGACCTGCTGCCGTGGGTGGTGCGCGAGCACGTCTATCCCCACGCGCAGGTGTGTCTGCACTTCTTTCGCGTCCAGCACTGGACGGGTGAGCCGCGGGCGCGGGTGCACGCGGCGCTCGCCTGGGTGAAGCCGCCGCAGCAGACGGTCGCCTCGATGCTGCCCGCCAACGGCCCGGTGTGGAAGTTCCTCGCTCTGCCGCCGCGGATGCTGGTGAGCGGCGTGACGGCTCTGCTCGAAGCGGGAGAGTCGCTCGCGGTGGCGCTCGAACGGCAGGAAGCGGCGCTCGTTCGCGCACGTGCGCTGGGACCGGTGCTCGTGCAGGTGCGCGAGCCGGCGGCGCTCGCCGAAGCGCTGGTTCGTCGGTTGCGCCCCCATCTGGGGCCGGAAGACCTCCTGGTGCTCAATGGCGAGGTCGAGGCTGCCCAGGCGCTGGGCACGGGGCTGCACCTGCCGCAGCGGCGTCTGGCAGCGCTTTCCGGGCGGCCCGAGCTGCCCTGGGTGGGAGCCTCGGCGCACGGGGTGGATGCCTTGCGCCGCGCCGAGGCGCTGGGGCTCGATTACGCCGTGCTGGGGCCGGTGCGGTCGACGCGCTCGCATCCGGGCGCGTCGGCGCTCGGCTGGCAGGGATTCAGGGAGATCGCGCGCGACGCGGCGATCCCGGTCTACGCCATCGGCGGACTGGGCCCGGAGGACCTAGAGGATGCGCGCCGCGCCGGGGCGCACGGCGTGGCGGCGATCCGCGCCTGGTGGGACTAGCCGTCTATTGTGATTCGTTGCCGGATTCGGGCGGCGTCTTCTCGTCCGAGGAAAGGCGATAGCGTTCGTCGGCCCAGGCACCGAGATCGATGAGCTTGCAGCGCTCGGAGCAGAATGGGCGCCAGCGCGATTCCGGCGTCCAGGGAACCGGTTTGCCGCAGGTAGGGCAGGAGACGAGGCGCGGCGGCTTGGGTGGAGCGTCGTTCATCGCGGGCTTCTCTCACAGTCGGCACAGTTCGAGCACGAAGGGGACGTCGAGTTCCAGCGGTTGGGTGGAGGGGCGAAGATCGCTGCGCGGAGGGCCAAATCTTAGATTGATGAGGTATTTGTTGGCCGACATCGAGGGAATGACCTGCAGCGCGGGGTCGACCTGGACGCGGGCGAGCAGGCAGCAGGCGCCCTTGAGCTCGCGCTGGTAGGCGCCACGGGTGGCGACGGCCTCATGGCGCTCGGCGTTGCCGCGCAGGAGGCTGAGCACGAGCTCGATGCCGTTGCGAATCGGCTGCAGGGGGGCGATCCAGGATTCGAGCTCTTGGGTGCGCCGCTCGGGCGGCTGTTCCAGCCAGAAGTGATAGGCGGGGGCATCGAACGCGCACAGACCTCCTGGGATGTGGGCCCGCGCGCGCAGCGCCATCAGCCATTCGTTGCCGCGCAGATGATGGTCCACCCGTCCGACCATGTTCAGCAGGGCGCTGCGGGTGCGCTCGACACGCTCCACCAGAGCTGCGACGCACTCCGTATCGACCTCTTCGGCAGGCAGCGAGAGCAGGGCCGAACGCTGGCGATCGAGCTCCTGCATCAAGTCGAGCTTGAGGTCGGTGCGCCCGGCGATGTCGGCGAGCTCGAAGAGGGTGATGAGCGCGGCGTGGTGATCGTCGCGGTGCTTGCCCTCGAGGAAATGGGTCCAGCGCCGCCAGACGTCTTCGAGTCTCAGCAGGGTGCGGATGCGCTCGGTGAGGGGAAATTCGAAGAGGATCATGGCGGCGTGCTCCGGGCGAGTTCGCGGTAGAGCCGATCGAGCGCCTCGACCTGGGCATAAAGCCGGGCGAGATCGCCGCCGTTGTCGAGGATGTGGTCGGCGGCGGCGAGACGCTCGGCGCGGCTTGCCTGCTGGGCCATGATGCGGCGGATCAGGTCCTCGTCCAGGCCGTTGCGCGCACGCACCCGGGCGATCTGGATTTCTTCGGGACAGTCGACGACGGCGATGCGCTGGCAGCGGCGGCGGTAGTCTTCGCCGGCTTCGATGAGAAGCGGCACCACGAGCACGACGTAAGGGGCATCGGCCGCGGCGAGGCAGCGGGCGTCGGCTTCCTGACGGATCATGGGGTGCAGGATGGCTTCGAGCCGGTGCTTCACCGCCGGGTCGGTGAAGGCGAGCGCGCGCATCTTGGCGCGATCGAGCGCCCCGTCGGGGGTGAGGATGTCGGGGCCGAAGGCGGCGACGAGGGAGGGGATCGCCGCGCCGCCTGCGGCGGTGAGCTCATGGGCGATCGCGTCGGTGTCGACCACGGCGGCGCCGAGCCGCGCGAAGTGCTCGGCGGCGGCGCTCTTGCCACTGCCGATGCCGCCGGTCAGCCCGACGATGAAGGGAGGGCGGTTCACGGATGGCATGCGTCGACGGAAAGCTGGGGGAAACGGGCCTGGATACGCCGACGCAGGTCGCCGGCGACGGAGGGGGGGCATTGGTAGCTGAGTTCGATGACAGGAACGGTGCGCGCGACGATCTGCGCATCCTTGACGTTCTTCGTACGCAGCTCGGCCATTTTTTTCTCGGCGCCTTCTGGCGAGCGGAAGAGGCCGAGCGAAATGCCCCACTGCAGGGGGCCTGGGTCGCGGATCACGAAGGCGTCGTCCACCCCGGCCTGATGCAGGCTATCCAACCGGCGGTTCGCCGCCGCTGCACTGCCTTGGGGCGGAAGCACCACGCGCCAGCTGACGGGTTTTTCGCTTTTTCGTTCTTGAATCTGGACGCCGGGCAGCCCTTGCGGCAGTTCCTTGAGCGCCGGCAGGAGCTTGGGGTCGAGCTCGGCGAGCCGCAGGCAGGCGAGGGGGGGAGCGGCTGCAGCCGTCGGCTTGGGCGGGGCTGGTTCGGCGGCTGCCGCTGCGGGAGCAGGCACCACCGCAGGTGTTGAGGATTCGGGTGATGCTGCGGGAGGTGCGGCAGGAGCATCGCCGTCCGCCTTGTCCTCGGCCGAGTGGGGGGAGTGGTCGGCCTGAGGGGGAAGGTTGGTCGCATCGTGGCCGGGTACGGCGGCAAGGATTCGCAGGCGGTCGGGGCGCAAGGGCTGCTCGACGTCGGCGCGTGCCGCTTCGGGAGAAGGCCGCGGCAGCAGCCCCACGGTCATCGCCAGCAGCAGGGCATTGACGAGCAGGAGCAGCGCGATCAGGAGGCGCATCGCCGCTTGCCTCTGCGTCAGCCCACACTTGGCAGCGCGCGCAGCGCCTCGGCCAAGAGCTCGTCGGGCAGGGTGTAGTCTTCGAGCTCGCCGCGCAGGTAGCGCTCATAGGCGCTCATGTCGAAGTGCCCGTGCCCGGTGAGGTTGAAGAGCAGCACCTTGGGTTCGCCTGTTTCCTTGCAACGCAGCGCCTCGTCGATCACCGCACGGATGGCGTGACAGGATTCCGGCGCGGGGATGATCCCCTCGGCGCGGGCGAACTGGATGCCGGCCTCGAACGTGGCCCGCTGCGGCACGGCGAGCGCTTCGACCTGGCCTTCGTGCACCAGCTGCGACACCAGCGGGGAGGCGCCGTGGTAGCGCAGCCCCCCGGCGTGGATGCCCGGTGGCACGAAGTCGTGCCCCAGGGTGTACATCCGCATCAGGGGGGTGAAACCGGAGGCATCGCCGTAATCGTAGGCGTAGGTGCCCTTGGTGAGGGAGGGGCAGGATTCGGGCTCCACCGCTACGCAGCGCAGTCCCGCTGCGCGTCGCTCGCCGGCGAACTTGTCGGCGAGGAAGGGGAAGGCGATGCCGCCGAAGCTCGAGCCGCCGCCGCAGGGGCCGAAGATCATGTCGGGATAAAGGCCGATCTTCTCGAACTGCTTCTTCGCTTCCAGCCCGATGAGGCTCTGATGCAGCAGGACGTGGTTGAGCACCGAGCCGAGGGTGTAGTTGGTGTCGGGGCGGGAGGCGGCTTCTTCGACGGCTTCGGAAATGGCGATACCCAAAGAGCCCGGATGATCCGGCTCGGTGGCGAGGATGCGCCGCCCGGTCTCGGTGAGCGGCGAAGGGCTGGCGTGCACCTCCGCGCCCCAGGTTTCCATCAGCACACGGCGCTGCGGCTTTTGCTGGTAGCTCACGCGCACCATGTAGACGCGCACCTCCAGCCCGAGCATCTGGCCGGCGAAGGCGATCGAGGAGCCCCACTGGCCGGCGCCGGTCTCGGTGGTGAGCCGTTTGATGCCCACCTGGCGGTTGTAATAGGCTTGAGGTACGGCGGAATTGGGCTTGTGCGAGCCGGCCGGCGAAACCCCTTCGTACTTGAAGAAGATCTTTGCCGGCGTGCCCAGGCGCCGCTCCAGGCGCACGGCGCGCATGAGCGGCGAGGGACGCCAGATGGCATAGGTTTCACGCACCGCCTCGGGGATGGCGATCCAGCGCTCGCGGCTCATCTCCTGTTCGAGGATCGGCTCGGGAAAGATCGCAGCCATCGCGGAGGGATCGATCGGCTTGCCGTCCGGCCCGAGCGGGGGTGCCGGAGGGGTGGAGAGATCGGCGGCGATGTTGTACCAGTGCGTCGGGATCTCGTGTTCTTCGAGGAGGATCCGGGTCGGTTCGCTCATGGGGCAGTCTCTCGGGTGTCATGAGATGGGGTTGGGCGGGTGCTGGCTGCGGCGACTACGGCCAAGCCGCGCAGAACGAGATTATCCACCGTCCGGGCCGGAATGGCCAGATGCGCGGCGATGA